>CAZCDP010000025.1:0-13415 GCA_964497675.1 uncultured Candidatus Epulonipiscium sp. | reverse complement strand
CCTCTGTAGTTTCCAAGGTTAATGGCGTAGTTGATAAGATTTATGTCAAAGAAGGCGATAAGGTTAGTCAGGAAGAATTGCTGATTTCTTTTATTTGTGAGGAGTAAGCAAAATATTTTGAGATTGTGATAAAACAAATGCCTTATGCAGATAGGGCACAGGCAGCGGACGGTAATTGATGTCCGCTGCTTTTTTGTATCCTAAAAATACTGTTTCTTTGAGAACTTTTACTTTTATAAAATGGAGGAGGTAGTGTCAAAAATAAGAGGAGGGGGTAAAGAACAAGAAAAGGAGGATTCTGCTATTTTTTAATAATGACTTTTGTTGATATAGGGAGAACTCATAAAATCTCTGTTTCTTGTTTACAGAAAAGGATTCTTGTTATAAAATGAAGACAGTAAAAAGGAAGGAGGGGGTTTTGATGAAACTGATGATTATAAATGGACCGAACCTGAATATGGTGGGTGTCAGAGAACAGGGGGTCTACGGCACAAAGTCTTTTCAGGATATTTGCGATTTTATTCAGAAAGAGGCTGACAAGAGGGGGCATGAGATTACCCTTTTGCAAAGCAACTATGAAGGCGGGATTATCGACTTTTTGCAGCAAGCTTACTTTGATGGCTACGAAGGTGTTATCATCAATCCGGGCGCGTATACCCATTATAGCATTGCCATTCATGATGCCATTAAAGGGAATACAGGTATTCCCACAGTAGAGGTGCATTTGTCCAATGTGCACGCCAGAGAGGAGTTTCGCCATATTTCCAAAACAGCCCCTGCCTGTCTGGGACAGCTTTGCGGATTTGGAGAGTACGGTTATGTGATGGCAATGGATGTACTGGAATATCAGAAAAAAACCAAGGGAAACTAGGTGTGTGGCATCCTGAATAAAAGTGGCGTTTACTATTTTTGCAAGGATAAGAATTAATTTGCATGAAAGAAAAAATTATGCTTGATTTTTTCTTTCATTTATGCTATTATAATCAAGCAGTTTACTTGCGGCTGTGGCGGAACAGGCAGACGCGCCAGACTCAAAATCTGGTTATGGTGACATAGTGTGGGTTCGATTCCCACCAGCCGCACGCAAAAGCCCTGAATTTTCAGGGCCTTTTTTAGTTCGTTTATTTACTTGCTATTCCTCATGAGAAATATGGAAAAGGGCAAGACCATTCATTTGATTTTGCCCTCAGACTTAAGGCAAGCCCTAAATTGAACCAATTATATGGAAAGGGTTTGATAACGTTGTACTACAGAAAAACGCTGATTTCTAGGGCATAGCCCTTATATAAAGAAATCAGCGTTTTAACGTAATTGTGTGTAGACTTTGTTATAAACAAAGCACTATTTTTTTTCACTGTCTAAGGCTGCTGCTGCTGATAATGCGGCTACCAGACCTTCACCCACTGCTTTTGCAATCTGGTAAGGTGCACCGGTACAATCACCGGCAGCATAAACATTTTTCAGATTGGTTTCCATTTTCCGGTTTACCTTAATATTCCCATTTTCTGTTTCCAACCCATAAAGTAAGCTTTCCGGTGGAATGGTATTTTTGATGAAGAAAATACCGTCACATTCCAAAAGCTTTTCGTCTATGCGCAGACCGCTGATTTTATCTGTGCCTTCAACACGCTGCGGTTTTCCTGTCACTACTTCGCCCTATGGGAATCGCTGCGAAGGTCTCTGAAGTGGAAGCTATGCGATACCGGAGTGAACAGACAAAGAAAAAAATCAGAAAAGGATACTCTGATATTACCGTCACTCGTTTTCTTTTACATAATAAACAGGTTTATATAAGGGAATATAAATGACTTTTTCACAAATTTCACTGAGGAAATTGGCATCGGCCTCGCCTTCGCCGTTTTCTGATACAACGATGACGGTTTTTCCCTTATAGAGCATACCATCGCAGGTAGCGCAATAGCTGACACCTTTTCCTAGAAACTCTAATTCCCCCGGAATAGCTTTGCTTTTTGCAAGGCCACTGGCTAGGATGACCGCTTTGGTTTCGATGAACTCATTTTCAGCATTCAGCACATAATGCTCACCCATGGAAAGTATCTGGCTGATGCGGCATTCCTGAAACTCTGCGCCTTTTTTGAGGGCATGACGGTAAAAGCTGTTCAGCATTTCTTCTCCATTCATTTCTGGAAGTCCCAAGTAATTATCAACTTTTTCTGCTGTGAAGAGGAGAGAACTGTCCAAACTTCTGCCGAAAATTTTTACACTCTTATTTCTTTGCAAGCAGTTTAAAGCTGCGGATAATGCCGCAGGGCCGCTCCCAATAATTGCCACATCTAACATATTTATTCCCCCTTAAAATCAATCATATTCAAATATAGTTTGCTGCTATTTTACTATTTTATCACATAATTTGATAGTAATCTTTTATTTCCTCATTAATGAAAGTTTCGTCTGTTGCTTTGATAATAACTGCGTCTTCTCCGTTTGCGGCGTTTGCGGCGGATATTTCTGATGCCAAGGAAAAGAAGAAGAAGGAGAATCACAAGAAAGATAATAGTACATCCTATGATACTGCCAGTCTTTAGGCGGTTTGCCCAGAGAGCTTTTTCTGCCGCTTGTTTTTCTTCAAGAGGAGTTGCCGCAAAAGCTTGTTGAGCAACGAGGTCTACTGTACCCAATAATTTGCCTTTTTCCGAAATGGCAATGCTGCCAAGTACGGCATTTTTTTCTATGGGAACAGGGTATTGCTTGTCACAGATAACCTTTTGGGAAATGGGACATACACTGGTATTTTTTGCAATGGTTTTGTAAAAATCATGGAGAGGCTTCAATGTAATTTGTCCTACCTCAGTGGTTCTTTTTTTATAGGTTTCCGTCACAGGAACCGTTTTAGAAAAGTCCGTCGCCGAGAAAACTTTTACTGTTTTAAAATTTGCAAAGCCATAATCGAAAAGCTTGGTGGTATCCACATAATGTCCTGCACCCTTACACTTGAACACTACGGCAACCAGTTCGGTATCGTCCCGTTTTGCGTAGGTTACCAGTGTATTCATGGCTTCATTGGTGTAGCCTGTTTTTCCGCCTTCACAGCCTTCGTAACAGTAAAGGGAGGGTGGTTTAATCATTTGATGTTGACCATAAAGGTATCTAGTTTCTGTTTTGGTGTTGGTAGGCGGTATTTCATAACGAATGGTACCCATGACTTTTTTAAATTCATCAAATTTTATTAATTCTTTTGCAATCAGTGCCATATCATAAGCAGAGGTATAATGATTTTCGCTGTGCAGTCCGTTGGGGTTGACAAAGTTTGTATTGGTACAGCCTAATTGCTTGGCACGTTCTGTCATATGACGGGCAAAGGCTTCTTTACTGCCGTCAATTTGTTCTGCTACGCCCAGAGAAACCTCATTGGCTGATTGCAGCATAATAGCATACATCGCTTGCTCCATGGTGAGTTTTTCTCCAACATCTACAGCAATATGGCTGCTGTTCGGCTCAATACCGAAGACAGCATCGTGAGAAAATGTAATGGTTTCGTCCATCTTATCTGATTCGAAAGCTAGAAGTACAGTCATCAGTTTCGTAATGCTGGCAGGATATTCTTTTTTATGAATGTTTTTTTCATAAAGGATTTCACCAGTGGTGGCGTCCATGAGAATGGCGGCGTCTGCCTCCAACTCTGGTTTATCGGATTCGGCTTTTATTGGAGGGATGGCCCCTGCAAAAGCGGTAAGTATATGGCATGATGCTATGAAAAAAAACAAAATTATGGTTAGAAATGACTTTTTCATCGTATTCTCCTATGTTCCTTTGAAAAAATTTGTGTTACAATAGTATAGATTATAACAGAAAACAGACGGATAAAAAACACTTTTTTCTAAATCCGTATTAGGAAGTGGTCAAATTGTGTTGAAACAAAAGAAAAAGAAGAATGAAAAAAGGATTTACCTCTTTTTGTTGATGCTAGTTGTAACCATATGCGGACTCTGTTATACGGAAAGCAGTAAAAAAGAGGCCTTTGTTTTTGGAAAAGAACAGCAAAAAAAAGGTACGCCAATGTTTTTACACCGAGTGGAAAAGGTTGAATCCATACAAATCGAACTGGAGGGTGCGGTGGTGTCACCGGGAATCTATGTTCTCACCAATGCAGATACGATTGGTGATGCGGTGGAGAAAGGCGGCGGTTTTACAGAAAATGCCGATACACAAAAGCTGAATCTATTGGATGGTATTTTTGATGGAGAACTTATTTCTATCCCCAAAAAAGGGGAAGAAGAAAAGCCTTTTGTTAGTTATAGTCCAATGCTTTTTTATACACGTTTTTCTTATGAGGACGAGGGAAAACCGAACTTTGCTTTGGCAGAGAAAATTAATATCAACAAAGCAGAGAGTAGAGAACTCCAGCTTCTTCCCGGCGTAGGAAAAAAGCTGGCGGAAAATATTTTGCTGTATAGAGAAACAAATGGGAAGTTTGAAACCATTGAGGACATAAAGAATGTTCCGAAAATTGGAGATAAAATTTATGAAGAGCTAAAAGATAAAATTATGGTAGATTAATTTAGGAGGAAAGGGAAATGGCATATCATATTTTAGTTGTGGATGACGAAAAGCTGATCGTAAAGGGCATAAAATTTTCTTTGGAGCAGGATGGTATGGAAGTGACCCCTGCTTTTGATGGAGAGGAAGCTCTGAATTATATAAAAGAAGGTAATTTCGATTTGGTGGTTTTGGACGTGATGCTGCCCAAAATGGACGGGTTACAGGTTTGTCAGCAAACCAGAGAATTTTCGCAGATACCTATTATTATGGTAACAGCCAAAGATGAGGATATGGATAAGATTATGGGGCTGGAATATGGCGCTGATGATTATATAACAAAACCTTTCAATATTTTAGAATTAAAAGCAAGAATTAAGGCCATTTTACGCCGCAGTATTAAAAAGGCAGCTGCTGATACAAAATCCAGAAGTACACTGAAGGTAAGAGAGTTGGAATTGGAATATGAAAGCAGACGGGTATTTATCAATGGCAAGGAAACAAATTTGACTGCCAAGGAATTTGACCTACTGGAGCTTTTTATGGAAAACCAAGGAAAGGTTTACAGCCGAGAAAAATTATTGGATACCGTATGGGGTTATGATTATCCGGGAGATGTTCGTACGGTAGATGTTCATGTACGTCGTCTGCGAGAAAAAATCGAGGCAAATCCAAGCGACCCGAAATATATCTTTACAAAATGGGGAGTTGGTTACTATTTTAATTAAAAAGCTGAGAAGAACATTTGACAGCCTGAGATGGACGCTCCTGATAACTTATATTATTATTGGGTTTATTCCCCTTCTGCTTTTTACCAACACCATATTCCGAACCATAGATGGTTATTTTGTTGAGGAACGGAAAAAAGAGCTTTTGAGTCAGGCAAATGTAATATCCGGAAAAATTTCGACATCGGATTATCTTACTGATGAGGAAAAAAAATATAAGTTTAACGCAGAAATTAATACAATCAGTGAGAAGGGGAACTACCGTATCCTTGTGATTGACGATTCCGGCGTTGTAGTCAATGACTCCAGCCGGCAGGATGAGGGTAAAACTTATCTGATTCCTGAAGTAATAGAAGCTTTGGATAATAAGGATGTGGCAAAACAGCAGCCGGATGGTACGGTTTATGCGGCTGTTTCTATTGTGGACAGCGATTCTCACCGAATAGGAGTCGTCTTGATTTCTGCTTTGACAACAGATGTTATCAATACGGTGGGAGGGATTAAAAAGCAGGTATATATGCTTTTTATTGCCATTGCCATTGTCGTGGGAATCATTATGTTTTTTATGGCACAATTTTTTACGGAGCCATTAAAAAAGATGATGAAAGTCATTGTTCAAATGTCCGAGGGACATTTGGATCAGCGTGTGGATATTCGAGGAAAACGGCATAGTGAAATTACAGATTTGGCCATAGCCTGCAATAATATGGCGGATAAGCTGGAGCAAGTGGAAACGACGAGGCAGCAGTTTGTATCTAATGTTTCCCATGAACTGAAAACGCCTTTGAGTTCCATCAAGGTGTTGAGTGAGTCCATTCTTTTGCAGGAGGAAGTGCCGAAGGAAATGTATGTGGAATTTTTGCAGGACATCAATTCTGAGGTGGATCGTATGACAGCTATTATCAATGACCTGTTGACATTGGTAAAGCTTGGGCAGAAAGAAAGCCCCCTTTCTTTGGTGGAAACAAATTTGAATGAATTGGTTGGGAACGTTATCAAACGCCTTACCCCTCTGGCAAAAGCGCAAAATATTGAAATAGAATATGAAGAAATCAAAGAGGTTACTGCTGATGTTGATGGTATGAAAATCACATTGGCCATATCTAATCTGGTGGATAATGCTATCAAGTATACGCTGGATGGGGGAAGGGTGAAAGTTACCATAGATGCAGACCATCAAAACGCCTTTATTTCTGTTTCAGATACAGGAGTCGGTATTGCAGAGGATGAGTTGGGAAAAATTTTTGAACGTTTTTATCGTGTGGATAAAACAAGGGACAGAGAAACAGGTGGTACGGGGTTAGGTCTTTCGATTACCCATTCTACCGTATTGATGCATAATGGCAGTATCAAGGTAAATAGCAAGGAAAACGAAGGAACAACCTTCCTTGTACGGATTCCAATTCATCAAAATTCATAGTTTTGTAACATCCATGTAAGACTTATTTGGTATTTCGCTGATATAATAAAAAGCA
This sequence comes from uncultured Candidatus Epulonipiscium sp., assembly GCA_964497675.1. GTDB lineage: Bacteria > Bacillota > Clostridia > Lachnospirales > Anaerotignaceae > CAZCDP01. The sequence continues at coordinate 6,715 of CAZCDP010000025.1, read as the reverse complement.
AAAGATTTATTGTCTGAAAATAATTTATTCTATCAATCTATGAAAGAAGACAGATATTGAAAAGGAGGTATTCCTTTGGCACATAAAAAAATGGCTGGAAAAGTTAAAGTGGTTCTGGGTATTGTTATATTTTTTGTACTTGGACTTATCCTTGTTCTGGCGATACTTGCAAGTCATGCTTCCAGACAGAACGGAAGTTTCAATACTGAGCTTTATTACATGAATACTGGAAATACCAGAATGACTGGTGAAAAGAGGCAGATAGAGGGAGGTTCAAAAGAAGAAATTCTTTCCGCTGTCCTGACGGAATTGAAGAATGGACCGAAAATCGATGGGTTTTCACCTTCTATACCGCAAAATGTCAAGTTTTTAAAGGCTAATCTTGAACGGTCAACAGTGACGTTGGATGTGTCAGGCGAGTATCATGAGATGAAGGGGGGCAAAGAAGTAATTTGTCGGTCGTCTATTGTCTGGACATTGACGGAGCTGGAGTTTGTAAAGTATGTGCGTATTACCGTAGAGGGGAAAGAGCTGACGAAAGTCAATGGGGAACCCATTGGTTTGATGAATCGGAAAAATGTTGTAATTGACCCAGTAATTTCTCCTGAATCCAAAAGACACGAAACAGTAAAGCTTTATTTTTCCAATGAAGATGCAACGGAGCTTGTAGCGGAGGAACGGGAAATCGAAATTAGTCGTAACCAGCCTAGGGAAAAATGTGTTATGGAACAGCTTATCAAAGGACCGAGAACAAAGGGGCTTTATGCCACTGTGCCGCCAGAAACAAAATTGCTGGATATTACGGTTACAGAAGATGGTGTTTGCTACGTAAACCTTAGCTCGGACTTTGTTTCTAAACACAGTGGAGGCAGTACAGGTGAATTATTAACGGTTTATTCCATTGTTGATTCGCTGACGGATTTGTATGATATTGATAAGGTGCAGTTTCTCATTGAAGGAGAAAAGATGGATGAATTCAAAGGGCATCTTGATTTTAGCAAGCCTTTTGAAGGGTCGAAAGGTCTGACTGATTAGCTAGCGGTTAGAAAGAAAAGACGGGATGAGATAGTTTATGAAAAGACCGATTTTATGGATGTTATTGTTTTTCATAAGCGGTGTAGGAATAGGGTACAATATGCCTTTTGGGGCGTATTATGCCCTATTTTTCGTTCTTTTCTTGGGTACTGCTCTTTTCCAGATGTGGCATTGGCATACAAAGGCACCCATATTATTTTTTTTATTTTTTCTTTTAGGAAGCTTTTTAATCAAAGGCAGTTTATTACCAGTCAGCGAGGTTCTGGAAAAAGTGGCTCAAGAAAATAAAGTGGTAACGGTGGAAGGGGTTATTACAGAAACGGGTTCTACGAAAACAGGCAGACAGAAGCTGACGGTAGTTTGCAATAAGGTTTTTGGGGAGAATGTAAGTTATAGGGGAAAAGTAAAAATATATATAATATCCAAAGAAAATGACGAACACATTTTATGGGAAACTGTCGAAATGAAAGGAAAGCTTTTGCCCTTGGAAGAAAAAAGGGTTCCGGGAGCTTATGATGAAAAGCTTTATCTCAAAACCAGGGGTTTTGATTATAAGATATTTCCTGATTCCATCCAAGTAACAGGAGAAAAGACAACGCCTGTGTTACGAACAGTTTTTGGGCTGAAAGAAAAAATAAAAAAAGTATATGACAAGGTGCTTCCAGAGGAAGAAAGCGGAATTTTAAAGGCCATGGTAACGGGGGACAAGGAGGATGTGGATTCTATTTTAAAAGACTTGTATACCCATGCCGGTATTACTCATATTCTTGCCATATCTGGACTGCATGTTTCCATCATAGCTCTTTACTTATTTTATCTGCTTCAAAAAGTACTGCGGTTGAACCGTCGGGTCAGCTCAGCTATTACAATAGGGTGCTTGTTTTTTTACTTACTGTTTACAGGGTTTTCAGCCTCGGCAGTTCGGGCTGTGGTTATGGTTTCTGTCGGACTTTTTGGCAATATTTTGTACCGTTCGGGGGAACAGTTTAATAACATTGCCATAGCTGCCTTGGTTATACTGCTGGTGGAACCTCTTTATTTATGGGATATTGGATTTCAGCTTTCTTTTGTGACCATTACGGGCATATTATGCGGAGCGGAAATGTTGGAAAAGGATGAAAGCCTGCCAAAATTGTTGAAAAATACAGTGGGAATCTCTTTTTTTGCTACCCTTTCCAGTTATCCTGTGACAGCCTTTCATTTTTACTCTGTTTCTCTGGTGAGTATTCTAACAAATATTGTGGTATTACCCTTAACAGGAGTTTTGCTGGTCTTTGGCATCATTACAGGGCTGGTAGGACTTGTTTCCCTTCATTTGGCAGCCTTTTTTGGCGGAACGGTCTACTACATATTGAAATTTTACGAAGGGGTATGCAGATTGGTTACAGCTATCCCCGGTGGCTATATCCATCTGGGAAGTCCGCCGCCTCTTGTTGTGCTTTTTTGTTATGCTACATTTCTTGCCATCTATTTTTATAAGGCAGGCAGCAAAAGCCGAAAATTTGCTGTTCTTGGGACTGGCGGATTGCTTTTGTTTTCGTTGGTTAGCAACAAGTTGATATTCCATAAGAATACTGTTGCATTTCTGGATGTAGGACAGGGTGACTGTATCGTTGTGAATACATATGACGGGAAAACATTTGTTGTGGATGGCGGCGGAAAATATGGTGCAGATTACGGAAAAAATACAGGGAGTACCATTGTGCTTCCTTATCTGGAATATATGGGGACAGATGAAATCGATGGACTATTTCTGACGCATATGGATATGGATCATGGAGCAGGTGTTATAGAACTGATGAACCAAATTCCTGTGAAGGGTGCTTATATTTCCGACTACCATTTTGAGATTTCACAGCTTTATCTCTCCTTTTTAAAAATCGTAGAAAAAAATCAAATTCCGCTGTATACTGTAAAAGCAGGGGACAGAACGGATATTCACGAGGATATGGAGCTAGAATGCCTTTATCCAACGGATAAAACGTCTTTTTATGATGGAGATGATAACCATGGCTCTATGGTACTGAAGCTGACCTGCGGCGAGGTTTCCTTTCTTTTGACGGGGGACGCTGGAATTGAGGATGAAATATGCATGATGGAAGACGGCAGAGATTTGAACAGTGATATTTTGAAAGCAGGACATCATGGCTCAAAGTATTCCTCTTCCACAGAATTTTTACAGAAGGTTTCACCGGAGGTTACCATACTTTCCAGCGGAAAAAATAATCGTTACGGACATCCTCATAAAGAAACAATGGAAAGACTGGAAGCATTAGATATAAAAAATTATAATACTGCCGAAAGCGGTACGGTAACAGTTTTAACCAATGGCAGAAAATATGAAATAAAAACAATGACGGGAAGGTAAAGCAAATGAAGGAATTGAAAAAACAGATGAAAGAAAAGATGTTTTGCCCATGTTATCTGTTTTATGGCAATGAAAGTTATTTGAAAAAGGCCTATGCGGAAAAGATGAAATCTTCAATGATAGAAGAATCGGCAAAACTGATGAATTATGACTGTTTTGAGGATAAGAAAATAGCTGTTTCTACGTTGATTGATGCGGCGGAAACCATGCCGTTTTTGTCTGATAAGCGGCTTATTGTAGTGAAAAACAGCGGGCTGTTTCGGGTAGGGCGAAAAGATGATTCAGAAAAGATGGCGGAATACATCGCCAATATTCCTGAAAGCACCTGTATTCTTTTTATAGAAGAAGAAATCGACAAACGGGGAAAGCTTTATAAGGCTGTGGGAAAAAACGGTTATGCAGTGGAGTTTAAGGCACTTTCCGAAAAAGATTTGGTTACATGGATTAGCAGGGAGTGTAAAAAAAATAATCTGAAAATCGAAGGGGCAACAGCAAGCTATTTAATTCGTACAGTAGGCGGAGATATGGAGAACCTTGTGCGGGAAATGGCGAAGCTGGCGGCTTTTGAAGGAGAAGGCGGTATCATTTCTACTCATGATATTGATGAAATTTGCATAAAATCTCTGGAAACAAGGATTTTTGATTTGGTAGGTGCCTTGGGAAGTGGAAAAACAAAAGAGGCTGTGACCATTTATCGCAATCTTTTGATGATGAAAGAATCACCAATTATGGTTCTAACTATGCTGTCTCGTCAGTTCCGTATCATTTTGCAGTGTAAGACGTTGCTGGAAGCAGGGGAACCCCAGAATGGCATAGGACAGAGGACAGGTCTTCGGGACTTTGTGGTGCGGGAGTGTTTGAGGCAAGGGAAAAACTTTTCTACGAAACGATTGAAGGAAGGCTTGGACGACTGTCTGGAAACAGATGTAAATATCAAAACGGGTAAAATGAATGGAGAACTGGCCGTGGAAGTGCTGATAATTAAGTATGGTACCGGTTGAGAACAAGGAATTGTGGTAACCATTTTATCTTGTTCAAACTAAACTGCCCCCATTTGTGCGGACAGTACAAATAGGGGCAGTTCAGTTTCTTATTTTTGAATCTAGTCTATACTCCTGTTACTTTAAGACGAAAGCTGTCTTAAATATAGATGCTGTATGTTAAAAGCTGATTTCTTCATACAAGGGCTACATCCCTAGAAGTCAGTCTTTTCTGTGCTACGGCGGAAATTAATTTCCCCTCGCAATTCCGTTGGGAACGCTTTGTTCCCAAGCCCTCCATAAATACTGGCTGAATTTAGGGTTTGTATTCAGCCTATCACTCATGATATAGATGGTTTTATTTTGAAATTAGAGTGTAATTTTTGCGCCCATGAGTTTTATAAATTCTGTAAGAATAGCAGAATCTCCGGGCCATGCAGGAGATGTTACCAGATTGCCGTCAACAACAGCTTTGTCAGCATCAACAGAAACATAAGTACCTCCTGCTAAGGTGATGTCAGGGCCTACTGCAGGGTAAGCAGTTGCTTTTCTGCCTTTTAATACATTGGCCGCTGTTAAAATCTGTGGGCCATGGCAGATTGCGGCAACAGGCTTGTTTGCTTTAAAAAATTCCTGTACGATTTCCAGAACTCTTGGAGTAAGTCTTAAATATTCAGGGGAACGACCGCCTGTAATGAATAAGCCTTCATAATTAGGAACTTTAACGTCATCAAAATTTGCGGTCAAAGCAAAGTTATGACCTCTCTTTTCTGAATAAGTTTGTTCACCTTCAAAGTCATGAATTGCTGTTCGAATAACATCACCGGCTTTTTTATCAGGGCATACAACATCTACTTGATAACCTAACATTTGAAGCGCCTGAAATGGCACCATGGTTTCATAATCTTCTGTAAAATCGCCTGCTAACATTAATACTTTTTTGGACATAATAAACTCCTCCTTTGAATAAATGTGATAATGATGCATGGCATAAATATATAGCAGCTTTTACCATGATTGTGGGTTTACTAGTGATAGCATAGATTAACTGCTTTTGTTTCTATTAAGTATATCACTAAATATTGGAAATTTGCAACACAATTCATAAGATTTACTAAAGATATATTGATTCATTGTATACATTATACAATGAGCGCCGTTTTTGGAGAAAGAATAGGAAGAGTAGACTCTTTTTATTTTGTAAATTTAATGGTATGATTAAAATAAATTTTAAAACTGACGGAGGAGATAATATGAAAGAATTGCAGGGGGAAATTCAGGAGGCGGCGGCCTTTATTAGAGATAAAAGTAAGTTTGCACCAAAAATCGGCGTAATATTGGGCTCTGGACTGGGCAGCTATGGTGATAGCCTGCAAAATGCGGAGTATTATGAATATAAAGATATTCCTCATTTTCCAGTTTCTACTGTGGAAGGGCATAAGGGAAGGTTTGTTGTGACAGACCAAGTGATCTGTATGCAGGGGCGTTTTCATTTTTATGAAGGTTATGATATGAGCCAAGTTACGTTTCCTATCAGGGTGATGAAGCTTTTGGGTGTGGAAAGTCTGATTGTGACTAATGCCAGCGGTGGTGTCAACAAGGCCTTTTCCAACGGCGAGCTTATGGTGATTACAGACCATATCAACATGATGGGGACGAACCCTTTAATAGGAAGAAATTTAGACAGCTTTGGTACAAGGTTTCCTGACATGACAAGAGTTTATGACAAGGAATATGTTGATTTGGCTTTTCGAGTAGGGGAAAAAGTGGGGGTATCTTTACAACAGGGGGTATATCTTTCCATGACAGGCCCTAGCTTTGAAACGCCGGCTGAAGTCAGAATGGCTAGAATATTGGGGGCAGATGCGGTGGGAATGTCTACGGTACCTGAAACCATTGTGGCTGCGCACTGCGGTATACGTGTGTTAGGTATTTCTTGTATTACCAATATGGCGGCAGGTGTACTGGAACAGCCGTTATATCATGCAGAGGTCATAGAAACAACAGAACGTGTCAAAACAAAGTTTATCGAACTGGTTAGCGGTATTATTAAGGAAATGGGAAAACAATAAAATAAGAAAAGCGGCAGGATAACCTGTCGCTTTTCTTTACTGAGAAATGTAAAGTGTTAGAATTCTCTTTTCCTTTATTTCGGGAGGTTGGGGTTTTAACAATTTATTATTCGGCGAAGAATCGGCTTGGGTGAGCCTTCCGAAAACATATTATTTCATAATGTCTTGGGTAATACTGGAGGGGATGACGAATTCAGGGCTTCCGGAAGAACCGGGGCCAACTTCGTATTCATCAAAGCAGATAACCAAGCTGCCATCGC
>CAZCDP010000024.1:7808-13548 GCA_964497675.1 uncultured Candidatus Epulonipiscium sp. | reverse complement strand
GAGCTTTCCTTCATATGCTGAAAACAGGCTTCTGCCGCCATACCCAACGCCGCCGCTCCTGCCACATTTTCCGTACCCGCTCGCTGACCTCTCTGGTGTCCGCCGCCTAAAATGAAAGGCTTCACTTTCAGCCCTTCCCGTTTATAAAACATCCCTACGCCCTTTGGCCCATGGATTTTATGTCCGCTCATGGTTAGCATATCAATTTTCATCTTTTGTACATCAATGGGGTATTTTCCAAAAGCCTGTACACCGTCTACATGGAATAAGGTATTCGGATTCTTTTCTTTTATCAGCTTGCCGATTTTTTCCGTATCCTGAATGGTTCCCGTTTCGTTATTGATGAGAATGATGCTGACCAGTATGGTATCGGGACGGATGGCCTGTTCCAGCTCCTCTAAATCCACATAGCCCTTGTTGTCCACAGAAAGCCATGTCACCTCGTAGCCCTGCTCCTCTAGTGCTTTCATAGGATTTTGGACTGCGGGATGCTCTGTCTGTGTGGTGATGAGGTGCTTCCCACTGCGGTGATACCCTGCGGCTGTGCCAAAGATTGCCCAATTATCCCCTTCCGTACCCCCAGAGGTAAAATAAATTTCCTCCGGCTTACAATGAATCCCACCGCTTAAAATATCGGCACTATGGCAAATCTCCTGTGATGCCAACAGCCCCAATTTGCTGATAGATGCAGGGTTTGCATAAACTTCACAAAGCATATGTCCCATTTTTTCCGCCACAGAATCCAAAGCCTGTGTACTGGCCGCATTATCAAAATAAATCATGGTCCTTCTCTCCTATTCCAGTTCATATAACAACAACGCAACCGTAACCATACCGGCGGTTTCTGTCCGTAAAATCCGTTTTCCCAAGGTCACGGGCAAAACACCAGCCTCCATGGCTTTTTCAATTTCCTCTGGTGCAAAACCGCCCTCGGGGCCGATGAACACACCTAGACGTTTACCCGAAAAACCCCTCACAAACTGCCGCAGTCCCTGTTCTCTTTCCTTTTCATAAGGAATCAAGGCGCCGTCCAATGCCTTGGCTTCGGCCACAGCCTGTGAAAAGGTCAACACCCCTCCGATTTCAGGAATCTTGCCCCTTCCGCTCTGTTTGGCGGCGGCTTCGGCTATCTTTTGCCACCGTTCTATTTTTTTTGCTTCTTTTTTATCCAGTTTTACAATAGAGCGTTCTGTTGCAACTGCAACAATGCGATCCACTCCCAATTCTACACATTTTTGTATAATCAGTTCCATTTTATCCGCCTTGGGCAGACCTTGAAACAATGTTATCTTTACATTTGGCTCTGCATCGCAGAAAAATTTCTCCAAAATTTCTACTTCCACATTTTTGTCTTCCAATGCCATAATCCGACAGTTGTAATCCATTCCGTTTCCATCGCAAACAGTTATTTCTTCGCCGATTTTCGACCGAAGAACAGTTTTGATGTGTTTTGCATCCTCACCCTCCAGCAGAATGGTTTTTTCTCTCATCTGCTGTGGTGTTACAAAAAATTTGGGCATCTCTTTTTCGCCCCCTTCAGCCTTCATAACGGGAAGCGATGGCTACCCAATCCTTTTTGTATTTTGTATCTAATACCTTGAATCCGTTCTTTTCCAATGCACCATAAACGTCCTCCAGACGTTCTCTGATAATACCACTGGTAATAAAAATTCCTCCGTCTTTCAGGTAACAGGGTACTTTTGAGGATAGTGCAATAATGACATCTGCCACAATATTCGCCTCTACTACATCATAGGTTTTGCCGCTGTATTTTTCATGCAGTGCCGCATCCCCCAAAATATCCCCCGCCGCCACGTGATAGCGTTCTCTGGCGATGTCATTTCTGTCGGAATTTTCATAGGCAATATCCACAGCGTTGGGGTCGATATCCACAGCATCCGCCTCACTGGCACCCAAAAGCAAGGAGGCAACAGAAAGAATACCACTGCCGCAGCCAATATCCAGCACCTTATCCTCTTTCTTTACAAAGTGTTCAATGAGTTCCATACACAGCTGAGTGGTTTCGTGGGTACCCGTACCAAAAATATGTCCGGGGTCAATTTGCAGGACAACTTTATCCGTCTGCTCAGGCAATTCCTCCCAAGATGGGCGAATCATAATTTTTTCACCTACAGGGAAAGGCTTGAAATATTTTTTCCAATTATTTGCCCAATCTTCTTCCTTAATATTTTTTACAGTCACCTCTAAAGAACCTAAATCAAATTCTTTTTCCCTTTCTTTTAGAGAAATCAAGCCACTTCTAATATCGGAAAGTTGTTCTCTGCCATGGATATTGTCACGAACAAAGAAGGTAATACCCATAGGCTGTTTTGCTTTTTCCTCCACCAATTCATCTTCGATATAGTCCCAATCTCTGTCTGGATTTTCCAAAAATTCTTGAAAATCACTGTCATCCTGTATTATCAGACCTGTCAGACCGCACTGGTACAACAGACCGCTGACCAGTTCCAAACCTTCTTTCGATGTCGCCACAAATACTTCAATCCACTCCAAGGTTCTTTCCTCCTATCATTTTTATCAAAAAGGCTGCCGAAACCGACAGCCTTAACATTCCTTTGCAAGCCTTGCGGCTTTTATTTTCCAAACGCTTGACAAACCTCGTCATAGCTTTCCGGTGTACCAATGTCATAGCACTCACCATCAAAAATATAAGCATAGACATCCTTTTTCTTGTAAAGCCACGCCGGGAAATTCCCGGGAGCATCGGGCTTATTTCCCTGTTCCAAATACTCTGCAAACAAAGGCACCGTATCCTTACGGTACATATACGTCGCAAATACCACAGTATTGGACTTAGGATGTTCCGGTTTTTCCTCTATATCGAGAACCTTTCCATCCTCATCCAAAAGGGCGATACCAAACTGATGCAGACTTGCTGTATCCTCCCAAACTTTGACACAAACACAGTCGCTGTCTTTTTCTTTGTAAAAGTCATAGTATGCCTTTAATGGATATGTAAAGAAATTATCTCCTGCAATGACCATCAAATCGTCGTCAATCTTTTTTTCCTCGATAACAAATGAAATGTCACCGATAGCACCTCTGCGGTTTTCCTCCGTTGTCGTACCGTCGTCCAGTACAACAACTGGCTTTTGACTTTTTACTGTTTTTGCCCACTTTGAAAAATGGTCAGCAAATTTATGGTTCGTTACAACGTAGATTTCATCTACAGCATCAATGGTATTAATTTGTTCCACAATATAATCAATGATAGGTTTTTGATTGATAGGGAGCAAAGCCTTGGGCGTGTTTAATGTCAGAGGGTATAATCTGGTGGCATATCCCGCGGCTAAAATAATGGCTTTCATCTCTTATCCTCCTCTTTTTTGTCGGTTCCCCTATGATATACTGCATTTGTTCCAAAAATATCCTCGCAGACCAGCTGTAATGCTTTGGGCAGTGGAGCAGTCAGCTCTTTGCCCGAAAGATAAGCAAGGAGCCCTTCTTCCTGACGCCATACTATACGGTAGGCGTGTAAAAACTGATTGGATAGGGCATATTTTTCCCGCATCATACGGTTGACTGCTTCCTCACCATATTTTCGATCCCCTGCAACGGGATGACCAATGGACTGCATATGGGCACGAATTTGGTGGGATTTTCCTGTCACCAGACGAATCTCCAAAAGCGAAAATCCTTTTGCCACAGCCACAGGGCGATAACAGGTTACGACCTTCTTTGCGCCCTCGGTTTTCCTTTCCGAAAGCTGTACTTGATTTCTCTCTGCGTCCTTGGAAAGAAAACTGCTGATTTCTCTAGCTTCCGTTACACTGCCCTTCACCAAGGTCAGGTAATACTTGTCCAGCTTTTGTTTTGCAATGGCTTCGTTCACAGCCTGCACCGCCCGAAGGCTTTTGCCTGCAATGACGATACCGCTGGTGTTTCTATCCAAACGGTTACAAACTGCCGGTGTAAAGGACGCTTCTTTGGACGGGTTGTATTGCCCTTTTTCGTACAAATAATATAAAATCTGGTCGATGAGGGTATTTTTGTCACTGCTTTTTTCGGGATGGGTTAAAAGCCCCGCAGGTTTGGAAACCATCAACACATCATCATCCTCATATACAATGGCAAAATGGCGTATTGCAGCATTAACGGTTTTTTCTTCCATAAATTCTGCCATGGTTTCCTCTGCCAGATATAGCTGTAAGGTATCACCATTTTGAAGTAATTCTCCGCCCTTGGCTTTTTTTCCATTATATTTGATGCGCTTTTTCCGCAGCATTTTATAAATAAAACTTTTAGATGCTTTATTCATATATTTAAGCAGAAACTTATCCAGTCTTTGGTTTTCTTCCTGTTCCGTAATTTTAATTTCTTTCAAAAAGTACCCTCCTCGTGGATGAATCAGCTATGAATCCATGCCAAATAAGCACTCACGAAATTATCGATACCGCCGTCCATGACTGCCTGAATATTCCCTGTTTCCTCGCCGGTACGATGGTCTTTTACCAAAGTATAGGGCATAAATACATAGGAACGAATCTGACTGCCCCAGCCAATTTCCTTAACGTCACCACGAATGTCAGCCAATTTTTTAAGCTGATCCTCAATCTTTACGGCAAGAAGCTTGCTTTTCAGCATTTTCATTGCTCTATCCTTATTGCTGAACTGGCTTCTTTCGTCCTGACACTGTACCACAATACCCGTAGGGTTATGGGTGATACGGATGGCAGAGGATGTTTTATTGACGTGCTGACCGCCGGCACCGCTGGAGCGGTAGGTGTCGATACGGATATCGTCGTTATTAATCTCTATGTCTGTATCGTTTTCAATTTCGGGCATAACGTCACAGGAAGCAAAGGACGTATGACGTCTGCCGGAGCTATCGAAGGGTGATACACGTACCAAACGATGGATGCCCTTTTCCGCTTTCAGATAGCCATAGGCATTTTCGCCGTTGACTTGGAAGGTTACGGATTTCAAGCCTGCTTCATCGCCGTCCAAAAAGTCCAAAAGCTCCACCGTAAACCCGGCTTTTTCTGACCATTTGCTATACATTCTAAAAAGCATATTGGTCCAGTCACAGGCTTCGGTGCCGCCTGCACCAGCATGGAGTGTCACAATCGCGTTGCTTCTATCGTATTCACCATCTAACAGGGTAGAAATCTTCAAGTCTTCAAATTCCTCTATAAACGCCTTGGAAGTCACCTTGACTTCCTCCAAAATACTTAGGTCTTCTTCCTCATTACCCATTTCAATCAGGGTTAAAATATCTTCGTATTGTGTCAAAAGGTTTTCAAAACGGCTTACTTTTGTTTTCAGGCCTTTCAGTTTTTGCAATGTTTTCTGGCTTTTCTCCATGTCGGTCCAAAATTCTGGGTCGGCGGAAAGCTCTTCTAATTCTGCAATCTTCTCCTTTGCGCCTGCGACGTCAAAGTGAAGCCCCCATTTCCTCTAATTTTTCGTCATACGCTGACAGCGCAAGACCGATCTGTTCTAATTCGAACATTTAAAAATCATCTCCTTTAAAGATAAAAAATATAATAATTAACATGAAAATCTTAAACATTAAAACATTAAACATTAAACATTAAAACCTTTCTTTCTTGGAAGAAAGAAACAAAGAACCTTTATGGGAAAACTACGTTTTCCCTGTGGGCAATCAAACATAATTTTATCAATATTTACAAGGAAAGCAACGCTTTCCCTTACAAGTTTTTTGTCCAACCTTTTTTCCAAAAAAGTTGGTGGAGTTTGAGGTGAAACCTCAAGGTCT
>CAZCDP010000024.1:6161-7708 GCA_964497675.1 uncultured Candidatus Epulonipiscium sp. | reverse complement strand
GTCCAACCTTTTTTCCAAAAAAGTTGGTGGAGTTTGAGGTGAAACCTCAAGGTCTAACATTAAAACATTAAAACCTTTCTTTCTTGGAAGAAAGAAACAAAGAACCTTTGTGGGAAACTATCGTTTCCCTGTGAACAATCAAACATAATTCTATCAATATTTACAAGGAAAGCAACGCTTTCCGTTACAAGTTTTTTGTCCAACCTTTTTTCCAAAAAAGTTGGTGGAGTTTGAGGTGAAACCTCAAGGTCTTATCTTTAAAACATTAAAACCTTTCTTTCTTGGAAGAAAGAAACAAAGAACCTTTATGGGAAAACTGCGTTTTCCCTGTAGTATACAAAAATATTTTTTCCGAGGAAAGCAACGCTTTCCGTTATAAAAGTTTTTTGTCCAACCTTTTTTCAAAAAAGTTGGTGGAGTTTGAGGTGAAACCTCAAGGTCTTATCTTTTATGCTTTTCTCATTTATACATTCTTCCCACAGCACTGTTTGTATTTCTTGCCACTGCCGCAAGGGCAAGGGTCATTTCTGCCAATCTTGGCATCTTTTCTTACCTTCGGCTGTTTTTGCAGGGTGTCGTCCTTATTGGTAAACATAGGCTTCGCCACTTCTTCCCGGGTTGCTTCGGTTTCAATTCTCACACGGTATAATATTTTTACCGTATCATTCTGAATGTTCTGGCTCAGCTCATCAAACATATCATAGCCTGCAAATTTATATTCAATCAATGGATCCCTCTGGGCATAGGCATGAAGTCCAATTCCCTGACGCATCTGATCCATATCGTCAATATGATCCATCCATTTCTGGTCAATGACACGAAGCATGATGACACGTTCCAACTCACGCATCCGCTCTTCCTCGCCAATTTCCTGCTCCTTCCTTTCATAGAGCTTTTCTGCTAACTGCTTCAGAGAATCTTTTAATTTGTCCTTGGTCATCTGTTCTCTGTTTTCGTCTTTTATCTTAATCATACCCACAGGAATAATGGCACTGAGATTTTCGCTAAGCCCTGCCATATCCCAATCTTCAGCAAACTCGTTTTCGCCCGTATAGGTATTTACGGTTCTGTCTATAATGTCATGTATCATGGAGATAATACTGGAACGGAGGTTTTCGCCGAATAATACACGGCGGCGTTCCCCGTAAATAATCTCCCTCTGCTCGTTCATAACCTGGTCGTATTCCAGCAAATGCTTACGGATTCCAAAGTTATTGCCCTCCACCTTTTTCTGGGCATTTTCAATGGCCTTTGTCAGCATACCATGCTCGATAGGGTCGTCTTCCTCAAGCCCCAAGGCATCTACAATCTTCATGGTTCTTTCGGAACCGAACAAACGCATTAAATCGTCCTCCATGGAGATATAGAAGCGGGTGGAGCCGGGATCGCCCTGGCGGCCCGCACGGCCCCGCAGCTGGTTATCGATACGGCGGCTCTCGTGGCGCTCGGTGCCGATGATGTGCAGGCCGCCCACGGCCACCACCTTCTCGTGCTCTGCGTCCGTATCCTTCTTATGCCGCTCGTACGCCTCGGCATATTGCGCCCGC
>CAZCDP010000024.1:0-6151 GCA_964497675.1 uncultured Candidatus Epulonipiscium sp. | reverse complement strand
TGTCAATACGTCTTGACTCATGGCGTTCTGTACCGATAATTTTCAAACCGCCTTTTTCCTTGACACCTTCCCCAAGCTTGATGTCCGTACCACGTCCCGCCATGTTGGTTGCAATGGTAACAGCCCCCGGCTCCCCTGCCTGTGAAATAATCTCCGCTTCCTGCTCATGATATTTGGCATTCAGCACCTGATGGGGAATACCTTCTTTCTTCAAAAGCTTGCTCAAAATCTCTGATTTGTCAATGGTAATTGTACCAACCAGCACAGGCTGTCCTTTTTCATGGGCACTGATGATGTCACGTACTACCGCCCTGAATTTTGCCGCTTCCGTACGGTAAACCACATCATGAAGGTCTTGTCTGAGTATTGGTTTATTGGTTGGAATCTCCACAACGTCCATGCCATAAATATTACGGAACTCGGCTTCCTCTGTTTTTGCCGTACCCGTCATGCCGGATTTTTTCGCATATTTATTGAAGAAGTTCTGGAATGTAATGGTTGCCAATGTCTTGCTTTCTCGTTTTACCTGCACATTTTCTTTGGCTTCAATCGCCTGATGCAGACCATCAGAATACCGTCTGCCCGGCATGATACGTCCTGTGAATTCGTCAACAATCATGACTTCTTCATTCTGGACTACATAATCCTGATCTCGGTGCATATTATAATTGGCTTTCAGCGCATTATTAATATGGTGCTGGATTTCCAGATTTTCCGGGTCGGAAAGGTTTTCCACCGCAAAGAAACGCTCTGCTTTTTTCACACCCTCTTGGGTTAAGGTAACACTTTTCGCCTTCTCATCATGGATATAGTCCCCTTCTTCCTGCATCTCTTCCTTCATAAGAGGGTTCATTGCTTCTTCCTCGTTGAGAATACGCCCTTTTTTCAGTTGCTTTACAAAAGAATCTGCCACTTTATAAAGGTCTGTAGATTTTGTACCACTGCCGGAAATAATGAGCGGTGTTCTCGCCTCATCAATTAAAACAGAGTCCACTTCGTCGATAATCGCATAATGAAGTTCACGCTGAACCATACTTTCCTTACGCACAACCATATTGTCACGAAGATAGTCAAAGCCCAGTTCGTTGTTGGTAGCATAAGTAATATCACAGTTATAAGCGTCACGGCGTTCGTTGTTATCCATGCCGTTTAAAATCACACCTACCGTAAGCCCAAGGAAACGGAACACCTCTCCCATCCATTCAGAGTCACGTTTTGCCAGATAGTCATTGACGGTTACAATATGAACGCCTTTTCCTTCCAGTGCATTTAAGTACGCAGGCAAGGTTGCCACCAATGTTTTACCTTCACCTGTTTTCATTTCGGCAATTCTTCCCTGGTGCATGACAATGCCACCCATAAGCTGTACCGGGAAATGGCGCATACTAAGGACATTGGAACGGGAAGCCGCCTCACGAACAACAGCATAGGCCTCAGGCATAATATCATCCAAGGTTTCTCCCTTTGCCAGCCGTTCTTTGAACTCTGTAGTTTTGCCACAGAGCTCCTCATCAGAAAGCCCCTCCAGACTTGGACCCATGGCATCAATTTTATTTACAGTTGGCATTATTTTTTTAATTTCTTTTTCACTATAATTCCCAAATATTTTTTCCAAAAGACCCATCTTTTGTTCACCTCGTTATACTTTTCCATTGATTAATTAACATTATTATAGTTTATCAGAAAAGCCCCTGCCTATGCAACAAAAAATTGCATTTTAGGAAGCTCGTAATAAAATCTTAAAGATTTTAACATTTCAATAAGGTTATCTGTCTACACCGTTCTTGGAGGTTTTACCTCCAAACCACCACGAGGGTTTTACCCTCGGCCCGTAAGGTCAAACTGGGTTTTCCTACCGAAGTCTTTTGACGGTCTGAAACCTTAAAGCTTTGAAAAACCTTTATTTCCCCTTCTCCGCCGCAATTTTCCGCCTTGTATCTTCCACTGCCGTATCCCGCAATGCTTGCAAACGAGGATGGACATCTGCTTCCTCCCTGCCATAAGTCTGGTTCAGCTCATATTCCAAAGGCAGCCATGTGGAAAGAGGTGCTTCGTTGTGCTGAACCACTGCCTCCAGCTTATCCAAAGCCTTGTAGACCTTTGCTTCCATGGTTTCCTTAGCATCCATTTCCTGAAAAAGACCTTCCAATTTTCCCCTTTGTGGCTGAGGCAATGTAGACATAAGCCCCGCCACAGCTTCTTCCTCCACTGCGGAATCCTCTTTCGTTTTTAAAAAAGAAGGAATATCCCCCGTTACCGCTTCCCCCAAATCATGAATCAGACACATTCTGATGATTTTATGAAAATCAAGGTCGGGTATCTCCTCCTCCAATAACAGAGCCATCAGTGCAAGCCGCCAGCTATGCTCTGCCACGCTTTCCTTCCGTCCCTCCGACGTCCATGAATGACGGGTATTGCATTTCAATTTTTCTGCTTTATCTAAAAAATCAATGAATTCTCTGTCTGTCATTTTACAGTTCCTTTCTTGTTGCTATTGGTGCTTTTAAATTTTAATAGCATCATTATAACACACAAGATTGCCTCTGGGCAAAAAACTCTCCGTTTTTTTGCATAACCAATATTTCCCCTCCTTTTACAAATCTTTAAGAAATTCTGAAAAACCCCGTTTTTTATGAAAATGCCTTTACGAAACAGCGGAAAGAAGCTACAATAGAGTCAGGAGGGATGGATATGGACAGGTTTTCAGTGATAAAAGGCGACATCGTCAGAGTTAAAACCCAAGCAATTGTTAATGCAGCCAATACATCGCTTTTAGGAGGCGGCGGCGTAGACGGCGCAATCCATAAAGCCGCAGGGAAAGACCTGCTTCTGGAATGCGAAACCCTTGGTGGTTGTCAAACAGGAGAAGCAAAAATTACAGATGGTTATAAACTGAAGGCAAATTATATTATCCACACGCCGGGTCCTATCTGGCGGGGCGGAGATCGTAAAGAAGGAGAGCTTCTGGCAAACTGCTACCGAAGCTGCCTAAAACTTGCAGCGGAATACGAAATCAAAACCATTGCGTTTCCGTCCATCAGCACCGGCGTTTACCGTTTTCCGGTGGAAAAGGCCGCTGAAATCGCAGTGCGTGAGATTATGAATTATTTGGAACAGGACAAAGACATGGAACAGATTCAAATGGTGTGCTTTGATGATAACACCTATCGAACTTACGAAAATGCATTGAAAGAATATAAAAAACAAAAAGAATAATGTAAACTTTTTAAAAGTACTTCTGTCCTATGGCAGAAGTGCTTTTATGTTTTCAGCCTATTTTGAGCTGTTTTATCTCTCCATAATGATATTATGGTAACCACTTGTAACACTTACCTGAAAGTAACCCACATGATTTCCACTTTTTTAAATGGAGTTATCCACAGAAAAAATGGCTGTTTTTAGGGTTATACACAGAGTTGTCAACATTACCCACAGATTTTTTAAAAAATAATTGGGGAAACCTGTAGAAAAACGAAAGTTCTCAACAGAAATTGGAAACACCGTCATTTCGCCAAATCAAAGAAAAAAAGAAAATTACCTTCCTAATGAAAAATATATTCTGTAAACCCGCCTGCTAAAAAATATACAAAACCCGCAGATTTTTCCCCTTTTTTTAAAAAAGCAAGGGGTATTTTTCATAAAATTTCTAAAAAATTCAGAAAAAAGAAGGAGTTTTATTTTTTATGTAGAATATGTTTATTATCAGAGAATTCTACAAGCGATTGCAGAATTACTGAACCGTTGAATCGTACAACCGATTCAACATTCGTTACCACGACCCTCTGAGGTCAAAGAAGGGAGTTGTTTTTATGCGATACAACATCAAAGGTAAAAACATGGATATTGGTGACAAAACAAGAGAAAAAGTACAAGCAAAGCTTGCCCGCATCGAAAAGTTCTTTTCGGAGGAAACCCCTGCAACAGTCGTATTAATCAGTAACCGACTAGGTATAACCATCGAAGTAACTATCCCCATCAACAAACGTTTAATCCGTGCAGAGGTCAACGATGTAGATATGATGGCTGCTATTGACAGCGCCGTTGATATTTTAGAAAGCCAGATTGTACGGTATAAAAAACGGCTGCTTACCAAAGTACGCCAGAGTTCCGATGCCGCTTATCGCGCCGAATATGATTCCGTACATATCAAAGAAGAAGATTTGAACGAAGACCCTTTATATAAAATCGAAAAAATCAAACATTTTGAACTGAAACCGATGGATGCAGAAGAAGCCGTTTTGGAAATGGAGCTGATCGGTCATGCTTTCTTTGTATTCCGCAATGGCGAAACAGACGATGTCAATGTGGTTTATAAAAGGAAAGACGGCTCCTATGGCTTGATTGAACCAGAATATTAATCCATAGCTTTAGCATATAAGAAACAGGGGTGTAGACAACGTCTACACCCCTGTTTGACAGCATAGACAAACCTTGGGCGTTGCCCAAACCCACTTGCTTTTTGAAAAAAGCAAGACCAAAAACTTTTATATAACCCGCATTCTATGCGGGTTCAGGTAAGTCAAGGATGAAACTCTTGTGAGTGTTTGAGGGCAAAGCCCTCAAGGTTTTGACTTTGTCCTCAGTCTATAACAGGGTGTAGACAACGTCTGCACCCTGTTATTCTAAGGCCGTCTTTCGGAGGTCCCCGTTTCCTTGGGGGATACGAAATAAATCTGCTTGTATGCGTCTGGTATTCTTACCGATGCCCTATGAAAAAAAGAGGGTCAAAAAACCTTGACAGGAAAATCAGACAAGCTTGATTCCTCTAGGAAAACGTAGTTTGACCTTATGGGCCGAGAGTGTAACCCTCGTGGCAGTTTGGAGGTGAACCCTCCAAAAGAAATTTACACAATATTTGAAGCAAGGTCGTTTTATTCATAATCAAACATTTTTTCTATTTCTTCACTTGCCTTGGGCAAATCCATTCCTTTTTCCCAAACTAAAACATTGTCTTTGGGCGTACCAAAATACAATTCCTTAATTTCCGCACCATCACCATATCTATCCTCATATGCACTATATTCAACCTCTCCCAATATATAATACTCATTTGTAAGCACCTCATCAACAGCTGACTTCGATTTGACCATTGGCCGATATGGAGCTACATAGAATTTCCCATTTTCATCCATCTCAAATTTTAGCCGCCTTAAGTTATAACCATCTGTTAATTTCACATGATAAGCAATTCTTCCGTCCTCCAATTCACATACATTTGTTATCTTTACCACATCCGTTGGAACACTGACAACATCCCAACAAAATAAGCCCGTATATCCTAAAAATATAATCGTAAAAGATATTGCAGTAATGACTGCCCCTTTCATAAAGGCTTTTGCTTTTGAATGCTCCCAAAAAACAGATATATCTTTGATTACTTTTCCGTCATCTCTATTTTTCTCAATGTCTTCTTTCGGTATTCTCATATCAGTTTGTATTCTATCTAATTCACTTTTGCAACTGCTGCACTGGGCAAGGTGTTCTTCGACCATTTTTTTGCTATCCTCACTACATACATCATCATAATACAAAGGTAATATATCTTTGATGATATCACATGATATTTTACTCATTCCGACTCCTCCTTTAACAAATCTTGCATTTTTTGTTTCGCACGATGATATGTAACCCTCCCCCAACTCTCTGTTTTCTCAAAGATTTTGCTTATTTGAGCATAGGATAGTTCTCCAAAAACTCTTAACATAAATACCCCCCTATAAGGCTCATCTAAGGAATGTAACGCCTGATGGATGCGGAAAGTTTCTTCCTTGTTTCGTATGATTTCGTCAATACCATTCTCTCCTGCTTTTGTTGTTGTTTCGTCTATAGGAACCCGCTTTTGTTGATTGAGGGAAGAAAAATATGTGTTTTTTGCTATTTGACAAAGCCATACATCAATTTTGCAATCACCTCTGAATTTATCAATATTTTTTAAAGCCTTGAAAAATGTTTCTTGTGTTATTTCTTCTGCAACCGTTTTATTACGGCTTATTGATAATACAAAAAAGTACACTTTTCTAAAGTATCCCTTATAAATATGCTCAAACTCTGTCACCTTTTCACCTCCTTATACCTAAGACCCCACACACTGATTTTTGTTACAAAAATCGGGAAATTTTGGAAATAATAAGAATAAACATAAAAAACAGGA
>CAZCDP010000023.1:4880-13681 GCA_964497675.1 uncultured Candidatus Epulonipiscium sp. | reverse complement strand
GCCCGTACAAAGAAACGAGGAACCGGCGATGTATCCCCGTTTTCAGCTCTGGCAACAGCTTTAGCGGCTACCATCGGAACCGGTAATATTGTAGGTGTAGCCACCGCCATGATTTCCGGTGGGCCCGGTGCTTTGGTATGGATGTGGGTTTCTGCCTGTTTTGGTCTAACCTCTATGTTCAGCGAATGTATGCTGGCAGTTAAATATCGTGAGGTGAATGAGAAGGGTGAAATGTCGGGTGGCCCAATGTACACAATGAAGAAGGGCTTTAAGAACAAAAAGCTTGGCGTAGCATTAGGTATGGCATTTGCAATCTTCGCAGGTATTGCATCCTTCGGTATTGGTAATATGACACAGGCAAACTCCATCTCTACTATGGTTGAGGCAAACTTCAAGGTGGCTCCTGCAATTACAGGTATTATCCTTGTTGTAGTAACTGGTGTGGTTATTCTTGGTGGTGTAAAATCAATTGCTAAGGTTTGTGAAAGATTGGTACCTGTAATGGCTGGTTTTTATATTTTAGGATGTATCATTATCCTTTTTATGAACCATGCTTATGTTGGTGCTGCATTCAAAGAAATCGTTACAAGTGCATTCTCTTCCAGAGCAGCAGGTGGTGGCTTGGTTGGTGCAACAGTAATGATGGCAATGCGTTTTGGTATTTCTAGAGGTTTGTTCTCCAATGAATCTGGTTTAGGTTCTGCTCCTATTGCAGCTGCAGCAGCTCAGACAAGAAATCCAGTTAAACAGGCACTTGTTGGTATGACAGGTACTTTCTGGGATACAGTAGTTGTATGTGCTTTAACAGGTTTAGTATTGGTATCTAGCGTTATTAGAAACCCAGCTGAATTAGAAGGTCTTTCTGGTGGTATCTTAACAACAGGCGCTTTTAATACCATTCCTGTGATTGGACCTATCGTATTAACAATCGGTTTAATTACATTCGCATGGTCTACAATCTTAGGTTGGTCTTACTACGGTGAGAGATGTATTGAATACCTCTTTGGTAAAAAAGCTATTACGCCTTATAGAATTGTTTGGATCATCTTTGTATTCGTCGGCAGCGTTACAGCTCTCGATATTGTTTGGAACATTGCCGATATGCTGAACGCATTAATGGCATTCCCTAACTTACTATCCTTGATATTACTGAGTGGTGTATTGGTTGCTGAAACAAAGAAATATCTTTGGGACGACAATCTGGAAGCATACGACACAGACGAAATCAGACAAATTTAATCAGTACATAAAGATAAAAGAAAAAAACAGGCGGTACACTTTTGAGTGTGCCGTCTATTTTTTTATAAAGAAAACCCTCTGGTTCTACTGGAGGTTTCAGACTGCCAAAAAGCTACCCTTTCCCACCCAAAAAGCAAGGGGTTCGGGGGGAAAGCTTACATTTCCATCTTTTTTCTTGAAGATTCCGATAACATTAATGTTAGACAACAGAGAATTCAAATTTTTCCGGGAAGTGGTTATTGCAGATAGTACCAAATTGGTTCCTATGCGTACTATATTTTGAAAAATAGGAACTGCCGTTACTTGGGATGAAACTACAAAAACTGTTACTATAACAAAGGGCACAAAATAATTATATTAAAATTGGAAACAGAAAACTCAGTATAGAGAAGATAAAGATTACAGATAGCTCCTCTTTGGTGAGGAAAGGCTGCAACAAAATAAGGGTTTTTAGAGTTATAATTGGGTGGAAAGATAGGAGAAAAGGGAGATGTTTTTGTTTTGCTATTGCAAAAGGGGGAGTTTATGTGTACAATATACTTTATTCTGGAAACAAAAGTTGTTAAAACAAAGGAATCTGGCAGTATATCAAGAACTGATTGAAAGACTTTAAGAAGGTTTGTGAAAAGAAGGAGTACCTTAATAGACTTAAGTTTTTTTAAAAAGCTTCCGTTGTATGACTATATTTACAATAAGGTATCTACCTAATTTGGGGAACACAATTTTCACAGGAAGATAAACATATTAATTTAGAAATAAAAAGGAATAAAAGACAAATAAGTCTATAGCAGTTATTTAACCAGTTATAAACATATGATACGAGGAGGATAAAAATGAAAGGAATAATTACCGTAGTAGGAAAGGACCATGTTGGGATTATTGGTAGTGTCTGTACTTATTTGGCAGAAAGTAATGTAAACATATTAGATATATCACAAACGATTGTTGATGGTTATTTTAATATGATGATGATTGTAGATATTTCAGCTCCAAATAGAAACTTTAACGTTTTAGCTGATGAATTGGATGCTTTGGGTGAAAAGATTGGAGTTATCATTAAAATTCAGCATTCACAGATTTTTAATTCCATGCACCGTATTTGAGATTGGCAGAAATCAAAGTTTTTACAGGAGGCGTAACCATGATTACCAGAAGTGAAGTGTTAGAAACCAACAGAATGATACAGGAATCAAACCTTGACGTACGTACCATTACTATGGGTATCAATTTGATGGACTGTGCTGATTCTGATATTGACAAATTTAATGAAAAGGTTTATAAAAAAATTACAACCTGTGCCAAGGATTTGGTGAAGGTTGGGGATGAATTGGCAAGAGAATTTGGTGTGCCGGTTGTAAACAAAAGAATTTCCGTTACGCCTATTGCAATCGCAGCAGCAGGGTGTAATACGGATTCCTACGTCAGTGTTGCTCATACTTTGGACAGAGCAGCGAAGGAAGTTGGCGTTAATTTTATCGGCGGGTTCTCTGCTTTGGTACAGAAAGGATGTACCAAGGGCGATAGAATCTTGATTCATTCCATTGCACAGGCATTAAATGAAACAGAGCGTGTATGTTCTTCCGTTAACATTGGAACATCTAGAAACGGTATCAATATGGATGCTGTGAAAAAGATGGGCGAAGTTATGTTGGAAACAGCAGAGTTGACAAAAGACAGAGATTGTATCGGTTGTGCAAAACTGGTTGTATTTTGTAATGCGGTAGAAGACAATCCTTTTATGGCAGGCGCATTTCATGGCGTTGGCGAGAGGGATTGTGTTATTAACGTAGGTGTCAGCGGCCCAGGCGTTGTAAAGAAAGCTTTGGAAGATGTGCGTGAAGCGGATTTTGAAACATTATGCGAAACAGTAAAACGGACGGCATTTAAAATAACGAGAGTTGGACAACTGATTGCCCAAGAGGCATCTAAACGTTTAGGTGTCCCTTTTGGTATCATTGACTTATCTTTGGCACCGACACCTTCCGTTGGCGACAGCATTGCTGAAATTTTTCAGGAAATGGGTCTGGAAGAAGCCGGGGCACCGGGTACAACTGCAGCTTTGGCCATTTTAAATGACAACGTGAAAAAAGGCGGGGTTATGGCATCTTCTTATGTTGGTGGATTAAGCGGGGCTTTTATTCCTGTTAGCGAGGATCATGGTATGATTGAGGCTGCGGAAAAAGGCGCATTAACATTGGAAAAGCTGGAGGCTATGACTTGTGTGTGTTCAGTTGGTTTGGATATGATTGCAATTCCGGGAAGCACATCTGCGGCAACGATTTCAGGCATCATTGCCGATGAGGCTGCGATTGGTATGGTAAATAATAAGACGACGGCTGTCAGATTGATTCCTGTTATTGGGAAGGAAGTCGGTGAAAGGGTAGAGTTTGGCGGATTGCTAGGCTATGCACCTATTATGCCAGTGAATAAGTTCAGCTGTGAACGTTTTATTCAAAGAGGCGGAAGAATCCCTGCACCAATTCATAGCTTTAAAAACTAAAGGAAACAAGATAAGGGATGAAAGTCACATAGTTATTTTGGGGCGGCAGAAATGCCGTCTTTTTTTGCATTTTTAAGGCAGAGGGGTAATTTAGCAAGAAAAAGTTAGGAAAATAACTCTCAAATTTAGCATAATATTAAACCCCATAGAATAGCAAGTTTTAATGGCAGGGTGTGAAATCTTTTCTGTGAAATAAATTCTATGATGGTTTTTAGAGAAATGTGAACCCATTTTATGGATTCCAGACATTGTTCACACAAATATAAATCAAACAGCAGGTCAAGAACATCCTTAAAACTAACGGTAACCAAAAGTTTGACATATGATATACTAGGCACATGAATGACTTTTGGCTGCCGTTTAAGGATGATGTTTTTTATAAAAATTATACTTTTTCACTCAGAACAATATCGTTGTAGTGCTGAAACATAAATTCACAAAAATCTATTTTGTTGCTACGTTAGTGATGATGATGTTGGCAGCCGCAGCCGTCACTGTGGTCATGGTGGTCATGTTCGAAGTCCCAGTCGTCCTCCGCAGGCTCTATATAATGGAAGCCATTATCGGCAAAGACGGTACCGGCCTTGTCTACCAGTAATATTTTTTGTTCCATGTCAGAAGCAGATTCTATAGTATTTTGAATTAGCTCGAGAATCTGGTTTACTGTGAAAACAGGGGGCAATGCACTTAGAAGCATCTGCATGGCGACTCGTCTTGTACGAATCGGAAGCTGTTCAAAGTGTTCCCAAACCATGCTGATAAAGGCATTGAATTTTTGGGTTTTAAAAGCTTCATCGGCTGGTGGCAGGTTTTCTTCCATATTAAAGTGGAACAATTCGTCATTGAGGTCACCGTAATAACAGGAACGGACAAAGTTTTCTGTCAATAGCGTCTTTTTGGTATCCTCACCAAATTCTTCAAAACTTCTGACTTTTTTCATTAACTTCCATTCTTCTTTGCCAAGGGCATTGGCCATATCTATAACAGGCTCCACAGCTTCCTCCAAAGAATCGTTTAAGGTATCCAGATAGGCAGCTTTCTCCGTTTCGGAAAGCTCCCCTGTCAGAAGCTCACAGATAGTATGGTACAAATCAGCATAAGCTACGCTGCCTTCTGTCAACTCATCAAAAGTGAAGTTTAGATAAAACAGCAGAATCAGAGAATTGATATCATTAAACAAACAGGTAAAGTATTCTTCGATACGATTCAAATCCTCAAAAACAGAATTAAAATCTGTATATTCTTCATTTAGTTCTTCATCCGTCATTTTTTCAGGATGCAGGGCTTTTTTTGCGGAAAGCCACTGGGCGATTTCGGGGAAATATTTTCCGTACTCTCTGAAATGTTCCGGTGCGCAAAAGCTTTCAAACGCTCGAAGGGATGAGGAAATGAATTCTTCTGATTCTCCTGCAAAAGCCAAATCCAGACTATCCTTCACAATGTCAAAATATTTTTCACGGGCTATTTTCAAGGGAATACACTTTAAAAGTTGTCCCATATAGTTTTTCTGATCCAAAACAGTATTTGCACTGTTTAAAAATTCCTTGCAGTCCAGATAAAACAGATTCCATTCTATTTTTTTATCGGAAACAGCTTCTTCTCGATATTTTCGCAGTGCTACTTCGTCACCTACCAGCGTAGAATAGGTATTCCATACGGAAAAATACCCATAAATATTTTCGTAAATGGAGAGAATATCTTTTTTTAAATCCATACAATCCTCCAGTGCGGAAAGACGAAGCTCCCTATCACCATTTAAAATATCCTCTGCCTGTATGATGTAATGTCGGATTGCTTTTTTGATTTCTAGAATATTTGGATGAATTTCATAATGAAATGCTTCTTCTGCTTTCGTTTCGTCCTCTGCAACGCTTAAAAGCAATAGTAATAAACTGCTGACAGCTTCCTTATATATATAATCAGCGGATAAATTTCTGATTTTTTCTTCCAATACATGATTTGCCAATCGTAAAACTCCTTTCTTCTTTTGGAAATACTTGTTTTCAATTATAAATCAAAATAAAGGTAAGCACAACTATTATATTTCGCTGGAAAATGACAAAAAAATATTGTAAAATAGCCATGGGAGTGATTTAAAATGAATGAAAAGGGAATGGTGCTGGTATATACCGGCGATGGAAAAGGAAAAACGACGGCTGCCTTAGGGCTTTGTATGCGAGCTACTGGATGGGCAAAAAAGGTCTGTATCATACAGTTTTTAAAATCTCCGGAATTTCCTTGCGGGGAAAAGAATTTTTGCAAGAAGCAGGGGATTGAGTTACATTCCGTTGGAATTGGTTATTCATGGAAGAAAACGGAGGAAGAACAAAAGGAAAGCATGAAAAAAGCATGGAAGCTAGCCCAGGAAAAGCTGGCCGATAGCTCTTATAATTTGGTGGTTCTGGATGAAATGAATAACGTATTGGCAGGAAAGCGCATCGACTTTTCGGATATATTAACAGAGGAAAGCTTACTTTCTATTTTAGAGAAGCGTCCGTTTTCCATGAACGTGGTGCTGACAGGGCGAGATGCAGGAGAAAAAATAATGGATTATGCCGACTTGGTGACAGAAATGAAATTACGAAAACATCCCTTAAAACAGGGCGTTGAAGCCCGAAAGGGAATTGAATTTTAGGAGGCTGGCTATTCGGAAATGCGGTACTTTGTTTCATAAAATTTTGAAATTGCTTCCTTTTTCCGCATGGAATGAATGGAGTAGGACATACTTCCTTTTATAGAAGAAATATAAATTCAAGGAGGTAGTGGGATGGAATTAAAAGGAAGCAAAACAGAGAAAAATCTGCTGGCAGCCTTTGCCGGAGAATCTATGGCGGCAAACCGCTATTATTATCATGGAGCAGCAGCAAAACAGGAAGGATATGAGCAAATCAGCGCCATTTTTGAGGAAACGTCTTACAATGAAAGAGAACACGCAAAACGAATTTTTAAGTTTTTGGGCGGCAACGGTACAACGGCAGAAAATCTTAAATCAGCCGCAGAAGGTGAGCATGAAGAATGGTCATTTATTTATAAAGAAATGGAACAGGTTGCAAAAGAAGAAGGATTTAGTGACATTGCGGCATTTTTCAAACATGTAGCAACGGTGGAGGATGCCCATGAAAAACGGTATCTTGCCCTTTTGAAATTACTGGAAGAGGGTAAGGTATTCCGTGATACAGAGCAGACTGTGTGGATTTGCCGAAACTGCGGCTATATTCATGTAGGAGCACAGCCCCCAGCGGTTTGTCCTGTCTGTCAGCATCCACAGGCATTTTTCGAACGAAAAGTTGAAAATTATTGAACATGGGGAGGTTTCTCCCCATACATAGAAGGAATGAATAGATGGAATATCAGAACACGATAACAGGGATTTTTTTAAAACGCCCCAATCGCTTTATTGCATACGTTAGGATAGATGGCAAAGAAGAAATCGTTCATGTGAAAAATACGGGACGATGCAAAGAACTGCTTATAGAAGGCGTCAAAGTCATTTTGGAGAAAGGGAAAAATCCCAAGCGAAAAACAAAATATTCAATCATTGCTGTGTACAAAGGGGATGTGCTAATTAATATGGATTCCCAAGCGCCAAACGAGGCAGCGGCAGAAGCAATCAGCGTGGGAAAAATAAAAGAAATAGGAGAGGTTTCCTTTTTGAAGCGGGAAGTTACCTTTGGAGCCTCCCGTTTTGATGTATATTACGAAAAGGAAGAGAAAAAAGGGTTTGTTGAGGTCAAGGGGGTAACACTGGAGGAGGATGGTATTGCCACGTTCCCTGATGCGCCCACAGCACGGGGAACGAAACATTTGATGGAACTCATCGGTGCTGCAAAGGCAGGTTTTGAGGCAACGGTTTTATTTGTGGTGCAGATGAAGGGTACCCATAGCTTTTGTCCCAACAAGGAACGGGATCCTAAGTTTGCTGAGGCGTTGCAAAAAGCAATGCAAGCAGGCGTACACGTGCTGGTTTACGACTGCGATGTTACGGAAAGCTCTATGAAAATCAGTAGCCCCATAGAACATATCATCGTTGAATAAAAGACATAATGAAGCCTTCCTGAGAATACTTATACAGTAGGACGATTTTCGGGGAGGAATTTTATGTTTGGAAAGAAAACAAAAATTTTTCTGGCTGTCTTGATGATACATATTTTCAGTATGACTATGGCAGGGAATGTTTTCGGCGCAAAGTATGACAATATCACGGATCTGGGGCTGGTATCCAAAAGCGCCCTGTTGATGGAAGCGGATACGGGAACTGTCATTTATGAGCAGAATAGCCATGAAAAGCTGCCTCCTGCCAGTGTTACCAAGGTTATGACTATGCTGCTGATTTATGAAGCACAGGCGGCAGGAAAATTTAATTGGGAAGATATGGTGACGGTCAGCGAACATGCGGCAGGCATGGGTGGCTCACAGGTTTTTTTGGAGCCTATGGAACAACAGACAGCGAAGGATTTGACCAAGTGCATAGCCATTGCCAGCGCCAATGATGGAGCAGTGGCTATGGCGGAATTTGTGGCAGGCAGCGAGGATGGATTTGTAGAATTGATGAATAAAAGGGCAGAGGAACTGGGGATGTCAGATACTCATTTTGTCAATGCCTGTGGTCTGGATGGGGAGGGACACTTAACCAGTGCCTATGATATTGCGTTAATGACCCGTGAATTGATTACAAAACATCCGGAGGTATTTGAATTTACCAAGACATGGCAGGACACCATCACCCATAAAACAAAACGGGGTGAAACGGAATTTGGGCTGACGAACACTAATAAATTACTAAAATGGTATAATGGTGCCACAGGGCTGAAAACGGGTTCCACAGGAAAGGCTTTATACTGTCTGTCAGGAACGGCAGAGAAAAACGACATGGAACTGATTGGTGTGGTAATGGCAGCGCCTGATTTTAAGACGAGATTCCGTGAGGTTATGAAATTGTTTGACTATGGGTTTGCCAATTACGCTATTGAAAAGGGGCTTCCCAAAGGTAAAAAAGTGGGGCAAATAGCAGTTTGTAAGGGTATGGAAGATTCTGTGGATGTTGTAATTAGGAATGAAATAT
>CAZCDP010000023.1:1449-4870 GCA_964497675.1 uncultured Candidatus Epulonipiscium sp. | reverse complement strand
TGCTGAAGAGAAAAGGGGAAGAACAAAAGTCGGAAACGAAGCTAGAACTTATTCCTACTTTAAAAGCACCTTTTGAAGCAGGAACAAAGGTTGGAGAGATGATTTACAAGGTGAACGGAACTGAGGCAGGCAGAACAGATGTGGTCACAGCAGACGGCATGGAAAAGGCGAATGTGGAGAGCATCCTCCGTAGATTATTTGATAAGTGGTGTAAATGACCAAAAATAAAATGAAAAACAGAAAAAACGAGTCCTAATATAAGAGTATCTGATATATTTTAAGATGCAAGCGGTCTTAAAGTAGATATTGTAGGACAAAAAGCTGATTTCTTCGTACAAGGGCGCAAGCCCCCTAGAAACCAGCTTTTTTTGTGTTACTGTTGTTGTCAAGCCCTTTTGCCTATGGCAAAAGCCGCCCTTTGGACGTCCCCGTTTCTTCAAGGTGCGAAATCAATTCCTTCCTAGTGGGGAACGTTTCGTTCCCTACCCCTCCGTAAATAATTGGCAGAATGTAAGGCTTGTTTATAGTCTGGGCATAATTTCTGTATAGGTATCTTTTTTTGGAAAATGATACCTTATAGATAACCATCGTTGCAAAGATGAAATTCTTGAACAATGACATTGCTTGTGATAAAATAAGAAAATATCTTTATTAAAGGAAAAGGGCTCAATATGGAACGTAAAAGAGAACGAGATTTCATTATATTTTTGGTGATAGCAGGATGTCTTGTGATGGCATGGGTCGACGGGGTACTTTGTCCGGGGTATGGTGTAAAATCTCTGGTCAAAATCCTTTTGTTTTTGATTTTGCCTCTGCTCTATTGCTATTTTAACAGACAAATTTCTTTCCGCAGTTTTTTTTCTGTGGACAAAAAGGGACTGCTCTTTTCTTTATTACTGGGTGTTGGTGTCTATTTCTTTATAATCGGAACATATCTGTTAATCGGACCGTATTTTGATTTTCAGAATGTGACAGCAGCACTGGAGCGTAACGTAGGTGTGAATAAGCAGAATTTTTTATGGACGGCTATATATATTTCCTTTGTCAATTCCCTTTTGGAGGAATTTTATTTCCGAGGTTTTGCCTTTCTGACTTTACATAAAATGGGGTGGAACAAGATTGCCTATTTTTTTAGTGCCGGGGCGTTTGCTCTGTATCATGTGGCGATGATGACGGGATGGTTTTCTGTAGGGTTGTTTTTACTCTTGATTTTTGGCCTTTTAGGGGCAGGTATTCTTTTTGATTGGCTTGATGTAAAGCAAGGAACTATCTATACTTCGTGGATGGTGCATATGTTCGCTAATTTTGCCATCAATACTGTAGGATTTATGCTTTTTGATATGATATAAGGGATGAATAAAGATAGATTGGAAGGAGTATGATAAACAAGTATGGTTCATAGGAAAGAAAAAAAATTTATATATATTGTGTTCTCTTCAACCAATTCGGGGATGGGTAAACTCATTCGTTTGATGACACACAATCGTTTTAATCATGTTTCTTTGGCGTTTGAAGAAGATTTGCGGATCATGTATTCTTTTGCACGATATCACAAAAACTCTCCTTTGGTCGGGGGTTTTGTTGAGGAGCATCCAGAACGGTTTTTTGTGGAGCATCAGGATATTTACATAAAAATCTGTAAAGTACCTCTGAAAAAGGAACGGTACGATGAAGTCAAAAAAATTGTTCTGAATTTTTTATGCAGAAAAGAAGAAATCGTTTACAATAGTTTTTCTGCTTTGACCTCTCTGGTGCATAAAAGCATCTATATCAAAAATGCTTATACCTGTGTGGAATTTGTTGCTTTTATTTTACAGATGGAAAATGTGACTTCTGTTTGTGAACTGGAGGAAAGCTTAAGAGCTTATGAAATTTATTCGGGAAGCTTGGAAAAAATCACGTGTTTTGGTCAAAGCACACAAGATGATTTTTTGGACAAGCAAAGCTTGCAGCATATTCTTTACTGTACGGCGCGGCATTTTAGAATTTTGTTGGGAAGGGTATTTTTTTCATAATAGGATTTTCAGAGAATCCTTTACATAGAATGGTCTTGCAAGGGCAGAAAACAGGAAAAGGATGGACTTACTGGAAGATTTTTGTTATCATAAATAGGGCTAGATTATATGGAACAAGAAAGGAATTTTTATGGATACAAATTTTTTGTGGATTATTTTATTCAGCATTCCGGGTATTATCGTGGCAACTACGGCGCATGAATTTACAAGGGCGGCGGTATCATCTGCTTTGGGGGATGTTTTGCCGAAAAATCAGAAACGGCTGACACTTAATCCCTTCCGTCACTTTGAGCCCATTGGTTTTATACTGATGTTGGCAACAGGTGGTTTTGGATGGGGACGTCCGGTGGAAACGAGTGCATTATATTATAAAAACAGAAAAAGGGATACTCTGTTGGCAGCGGTTCTGCCTACGGTAGTCAATCTGGTGCTTGCGTTTCTTTTTATGCTGCTGTTTAAATTAGTTGGGAATAAAGCCGGGGCGCAGGCAGCCGTTATGCTTTCCTATGGTGTCAGATTTAATGTGGCCTTGGCGGTGTTCAACCTAGTACCTGTGGTTCCTATGGATTGTGTCAAGGTGCTTTCTGTTGTTTTGCCATCTAATAAATATTTTCAATATATGCAGTATGAAAAAGTGTTGCAGGTAGGATTTTTCTTGTTGCTATATATGGGAATTTTTTCTAGTTTTTTTGATATTATTATTAACATGGTAATACAAATATTAGATATTCTATTATTTTTTATATAAGGAGTCGAATCGTGCAAATTATGAATGTACGTCTGGATGCGTTTGAAGGCCCTTTTGATTTGCTGTATCATTTGATTGAAAAAAATGAAATTGATATTTACGATATTCCTATTGCAAGGCTGACGGAGCAGTATTTGGAATTTTTAGACCATGTGCCGAATCAGAATATGGATGGGATGAGCGAATTTTTAGTTATGGCGGCTACGCTTCTCGAAATTAAATCCAAAATGCTTTTACCTGCTAGAAAAAGCGAGGAAGAAGAAGGGCCTGACCCCAGAGAGGAACTGGTGGCAAAGCTTTTGGAATACAAAAAGTTCAAAAGTATTACCGATAATCTTAAAATCCGAGAGGAAGAAGCGGCACTTTTTCTTTACAAGGAAGCAGACGCTTCTGTGATGAAGTTGAAAGCCGAAAAGGAACCCCAAGAACTGGAAGAATTTTTGCAGGGGGTGACGTTGGATGACATATATCACGCTTTTGAAGATGTTATGCGCCGCAAGGAATTGAAGGTAGATAGGGTGCGCAGTTCCTTTCGGTATGTGGAACGGGAGCTTTTTACTGTGCAGGACAAAATAGGCTATATCCGAGATATGTTGATATTGACCCCAAGGTTATCCTTTTCTACCATTTTTCGGGAAGATGTACGAAAAATTGAGGT
>CAZCDP010000023.1:0-1439 GCA_964497675.1 uncultured Candidatus Epulonipiscium sp. | reverse complement strand
ATTTCGCAGAAAACGATTTTTGGCGAGATTATCATTACAAAATCCATAGGATATCTATGATAGAAGGGATTAGTATGAAACTTACGGAATTGGAAGCTGTAATTGAGGCTTTGCTTTTTATAGCGGGAGAAGCGGTACCGCTAAGCACCATTGCCCATACCATTGAAATGGACAAGGCTACCACCAGAGCGATGATTCGTGTTTTGGTGGATAAGTATGAAAAAGAAAAGCGGGGCATACGGATTGTGGAGATAGAAGGCGCTTACCAGATGTGTACTGCGGCAGAGTGTTTTGAGTTTATACGGAATATGTATAAAAGTCCACAGCGTCAAGGGCTGACACAGGCATTGCTGGAAACCCTTGCAATTATTGCCTATAAACAGCCTATTACAAAGGCCCAGATTGAAGAAGTTCGTGGTGTCAGTGCAGAACACGCTGTGAACCGTTTGGCAGAAAAGGGATTGGTTTGTGAAACAGGGCGTCTGAATACACCTGGGAAACCGATTTTGTTTGGAACCACAAATGAGTTTTTACGGTATTTTGGGTTCAAATCCATCAAGGAACTGCCTGCACTGGAGGAGGAGCCTAAGGAAGAAGAAATAGGAAAACAGGAAACATAAAATGCTTTTTGGTTTGTAATAGAACCGAAAGGCATTTTTTATTGAAAATGATTGATTGTATTTAAAAATGAAAAATCTACCTGTTTTAGTTTTCAGATAAAGAGCTAAAATAATGAAAACCGACAAAAGAGGGATGACATGAAGAAATTTTTGATTCTATTAATATTATGTCTGCTTGGGAGTAATGAAGTGTTTGCAAAAACGACACCGCCAAAGGTAACAGCCCAAGGTGCTGTGCTGTTGGATGGGGAAAGCGGCAGGATTCTATGGGGGAAAAATGAAAATATGCCGTTGACTATGGCAAGTACTACAAAAATCATGACGGCAATTCTCGTGTTGGAGCGTGGAAATCCTAATGATATGGTAACAGTAAGCAAAAAAGCCGCCAATGCGCCTAAAGTGCGAATGGGGTTATCCCCGGAAGAAGAAATTCGGGAGGAAGATTTGCTTTATGCCATGATGTTGAAATCCTATAATGATGCGGCAGTGGCACTAGCAGAACATATCGGTGGCAGTGTGGAGGAATTTTGCCGTATGATGACGGAAAAAGCGAAGGAAATTCAGGTGAAGGATACGGTTTTCAGTTCTCCGAACGGGTTGGATAGCGCCTTGCCTTTTGAAAAGCATCATTCCACTGCTTATGATATGGCACTTATTGCAAGGTACGCCTTGAAAAATCCAAAGTTTGTGGAAATTATCAATACACTTTCGGTGGAGATTCCTATGAAAGGCGGCGAAGGCAAACATTATTCTGTAACCAACGCAAACCGATTTTTAACCAGCTATGAAGGGGCATTCGGTGTCAAGACGGGATATACC
>CAZCDP010000022.1:0-13967 GCA_964497675.1 uncultured Candidatus Epulonipiscium sp. | reverse complement strand
GTTGGATTCATTGGAGCCAATGGTGAAGGAAAGTCATCTTTTATGAATATTGTGACAGGCAAACTCCAGCCTGATGAAGGAAAAATAGAATGGGCAAAAAATGTTCATATTGGTTATCTTGATCAGCATACAGTACTGGAAAAAGGCCAGAGCATACGAGATGTGCTGAAATCCGCTTTTGCTTTTCTTTTTGAACTGGAAGAAAAAATGAATCATATTTGTGAAAAAATGGGGGAGGTTTCTCCTGAAGAGCTAGAAGAAATGCTGGAAGAGTTGGGAACCATTCAAGACCTTTTAACGACTCACGATTTTTATATTATTGATTCGAAAGTGGAAGAAGTGGGTCGTGCTTTGGGTCTGGAGGACGTCGGTTTGGACAAAGATGTTACAGAACTCAGTGGCGGGCAGAGAACAAAGGTGCTTTTGGGCAAGCTTTTACTGGAAAAACCAGATATCCTTCTTTTAGATGAGCCTACAAACTATCTGGACGAACAGCACATTGAATGGCTGAAACGTTATCTCAATGATTATGAAAATGCTTTTATCTTGATTTCCCATGATATTCCTTTCTTGAATAGTGTCATCAATCTGATTTATCATGTAGAGAACACAAAAATAACACGTTATGTAGGTGATTATGATAAATTTCAGGAAATTTATGCAATGAAAAAAGCGCAGATGGAAGCGGCATTTAAGAAACAGCAGCAGGAAATTGGCGAATTAAAGGACTTTGTAGCAAGAAATAAGGCACGAGTATCCACCAGAAATATGGCTATGTCCCGTCAGAAAAAGTTGGATAAAATGGATGTAATTGAATTGACAAAGGAAAAGCCAAAGCCAGAATTCCATTTTAAAGAAGCAAGGGCTTCGGGCAGATATATTTTCCAGACAAGGGATTTGGTCATTGGGTATGACGAACCCCTGTCCCGTCCACTGAATATTGAGATGGAGCGGGGGGAAAAAATTGCTCTCATTGGTGCTAACGGCATTGGCAAAACTACTCTGCTGAAAAGTATTTTAGGGCTTATTGCACCATTTTCAGGAAAAGCGGAACTGGGGGATTATCTCTATACAGGATATTTTGAGCAGGAATGCCAGTATCATGAAAATACCACTTGTATTGATGAAATCTGGAAAGAGTTTCCCTCTTATACACAATATGAAGTTCGTTCTGCCTTGGCCAAATGCGGCTTAACCACAAAACATATCGAAAGCATGGTAAAAGTATTGAGCGGCGGCGAGCAGGCAAAGGTTCGTCTTTGCAAGCTTATTAATCGGGAAAGCAATATTCTTCTTTTGGACGAGCCTACGAACCATTTGGATGTAGATGCGAAAGAGGAATTAAAGCGTGCATTGCAAGCATATAAAGGAAGCGTTCTTTTAATTTGCCATGAGCCGGAGTTTTATCAAGATGTGGCAACAAGAGTATGGAATTGCGAAAACTGGACGACAAAACAAATTTAAAGTGAATTAAGGCTGTTTCGTACTTGGAACGGTCTTTTTTTCATTTTTTGGGTTTTTCCTATTTTACTTATAAGAGGCATAAATTATTTCTATATCTTATTTTTATGGGTAGATTCTTGCCATATTTGTAAATATAGACAATAAGTACTCGGATTTTTGCAAATAATTGAGAATATATTTTCGAAGAAAAGAGCAGAAACCTAATTATGCCAAAAATATGTTTTTATGAAAAATACAATCTTAATTTTTATTTTCACTGCAATTTTTCTTTTTAATTTTTTACTGTGGGATGTATCAGGAGAAATTAACTTATTTTAAGAGTCTTGAATTTTGTTGATTTCTTAGGGTTTTTGATAGTTAAGCAAAAAAAATTGATTTTTAATATGCTTTTTTATGCAGTGAATTTTGTTTTATTGGTAATTCCTAAGCCATTGTTTTTTATATTTTCAAATCAAATAAAATATATCGGAAACAAAAAGAAACAACGATTCGAAGATTCTACAGGTATTTTTTGTGCAAGTATACTTTGGGTTTTGGCTAGAATGTTGAAAAGAGTGGGAATATTGACATTTTCGTTCTTCTTATTGTATAATTCAAGTGATGTAACAATGGGTATTACCCATTTCAAATTCTAAGCTGAACTATGCTAAAAAGTACTTTGCCAATATCCTTACACAAATGCTTAAAGTGCTTTTTGCTGCATAAACATGACGCATTATAAAATATATGTGGGATTTTTTACTAGGAGGATGTGCTTATTATGTTAACTTCAATCGTAGGTATTAACTGGGGAGATGAGGGCAAGGGTCGTATGGTTGACCTTCTTTCCGAAAATTATGATATCGTTTCCCGTTATCAGGGCGGAAATAATGCCGGTCATACCGTAATCAATGATATAGGGAAATTTGTTTTGAATCTTCTGCCATCCGGTATTTCACGTGAGGATGTTGTCAATGTAATGGGTACCGGTATGGTAATCGACTTGGAACATTTAAGTGGTGAAAAGAAAAAACTCACCGATGCCGGTGTAAAAATCACACCGAAAAATTTGAAAATCAGTGACAGGGCAATTATTTGTCTTCCTTATCATAAATTGCTTGATATTTTGGAAGAAGAACGTTTGGGCGATGCAAAATTCGGTTCTACAAGAAGGGGTATCGCTCCTGTTTATGGCGACAAATATATGAAAAAATGTATCCGTATGGGTGATTTGCTTTATCCTGAAACATACAAAAAACAATTGAAAAACATTCTTTCCTGGAAAAACCTAACAATAACGAAGGTTTATGGTGCAGAAGAAGTAAGCTATGATGAAATGTTGGCTTGGTTGGACAAATATGCGGAGGAGTTCAGAGATTATATTTGTGATACAGGTATCTATTTAAATGAGGCTATCAAAGAGGGAAAAAATATTATGTTTGAAGCACAGCTTGGTGCTTTAAGAGATATTGACTTTGGTATTTATCCGTTTACATCATCTTCTTCTACCATTGCTGCCTATGCACCGATTGGTGCAGGTATTCCGAACCATAAGCTGACCAATTCCATTGGCATTATGAAGGCATATTCTTCTTGTGTCGGTGAAGGTCCCTTTACTGTAGAAATGTTTGGTGACGAAGCAGAAGCATTAAGAGCAGCTGGCGGTGAATATGGTGCGGCTACAGGTCGTCCCAGAAGGGTGGGCCCTTTTGATATTGTTGCTTCCAAATATGGGGTTCGTATGCAAGGCAGTGATGAACTGGCACTTACAAAATTGGATGTATTATCTTATTTGAAAAAAATTCCTGTTTGTGTTGGTTATACCATCGACGGGAAATTTACAAAGGAATTCCCATTTGCTTCTCAGTTGGATCAGGCAAAGCCTGTTATCGAATATGTGGACGGATGGAATTGCGATATTACAAAATGCAGAAAACCCGAAGAACTTCCTGCTGAGGCTCTGGCGTATATCAAATATATTGAGGATGCTGTGGAGTGCAAGATAAAATATGTTTCTGTTGGAGCTGCTCGTGAAGAATATGTTGTAATGTATGACTGATAAAAAATAAATACAGAACATAAAGAGCCGCAGTCTGCAAAAGGACTGCAGTTTTTTGCCTAAGAACGGTACAAGGCTTTTCTTGAGGAGTATTTTAGCTATAATGTTTGATATAGAAATAAAGGGGACAAAATAAATGACAGAAAGAGGAGTCCTATGGAAAAGCAGAAAGAAACGGAAGAATTAAAAAAAATCGTCACACCTTTGCTGCATTGGTATGAGCAGCAGGCTCGGTGTCTGCCATGGAGAGAAGAACCATCAGCTTATCGAGTCTGGGTTTCTGAAATCATGCTCCAGCAAACAAGGGTGGAAGCAGTAAAGCCCTATTTTCAAAGGTTTTTGAAAGAACTGCCTGATGTAAAGGCTTTGGCTGAGGCAGGGGAGGAACAGCTTTTGAAGCTTTGGGAAGGCTTGGGATACTATAACCGTGTCCGAAACCTACAAAAGGCAGCCCAGACAATAATGATGGTTTACGGGGGTGGAATTCCGATGGATTATGAAAAGCTTTTATCGTTGCCCGGAATCGGGCCGTATACAGCCGGTGCTATATCTTCCATCGCGTTTGATCTTCCCCATGCCGCCGTAGACGGCAATGTTCTGCGGATTATAACACGGCTCACTGCCGATGGACGTGATATTTCTCAGGCTAGAGTGAAAAATGAAATTTCAAAAATGGTAACAGAAATTCTCCCCAACCCAGGTGCTGGAAATTTTAATCAGGCTTTGATGGAACTGGGAGCGACGGTATGTATTCCTAATGGCAAGCCGCTTTGCCATAAGTGTCCGCTGAGAAGGTATTGTCGGGCATACGCGGAAAACAGAGTTTATAACTTCCCTGTAAAAGCACCAAAAAAGGACAGGAAAATAGAACACAGAACGGTATTTTTTATTGTTTGTGGCAAGAAAATAGCCATCAGAAAACGGCCGTCGAAGGGCTTATTGTCTGGTTTGTGGGAATTGCCCAACAGCGAAAAAACAGAAGAAGCACTGTCTGTTTTTCAGCAACTCATGGAATGGGGTATTATAGACGGCAGTGTTGTAGCTTTGGGAAAAACCAAGCATATTTTTACCCATATCGAATGGCAGATGGAAGGATATTATATCGCAGTACAAGAAAAAGAGAATACAGAAGACTTCGTTTGGGCGGACGAAACTGAAATTCAGAAACAGTATGCGTTGCCTTCTGCATTTCAGCATTTTTATGAACGTGGAAAAGAACTTTTGAAGGAGTGAGATTGTGGGATATGAGGAAGAAATTTTGAACTATATACCTAAAAACGAACAGGAAAGAGAAGAAAAAAGAGTGATTTTGGAGTACATGAGCCTTTTCTCCCACAGGATATTACTGCGAGAAAATAAACTGGCACATATGACTGTTTCCGCTATGATATTTAACAAGACCTTTGATAAAGTTCTGATGGTGCATCATAATATTTATCAGACTTGGTCATGGACAGGGGGTCATGCTGATGGAAACCCAGACCTATTTTTTGTGGCACAAAAGGAGGCGGCAGAGGAAACGGGAATAACAGGGCTTGTGCCTTTGGAACGCAACATCCTTAGTTTGGATATTCTGCCGGTGTTTGGTCATTGGAAAAATGGAGCTTTTGTAAATGCCCATCTTCATTTTAATGTTACCTATGGTTTCAAGGCTTCAGAGAATAGCACTCTTCAAATCAATCAAGAGGAAAACAGCGGTATAAGATGGGTTGAAATAGATAAACTGGAAGCATATAGTAATGAAAAATATATGATTTCTATTTATTTGAAAATTATTAAAAGAGTAAAAAAGTCAAGTGATAATTAATATTATTTGACTTTTTTTATTTGTTGTACTAAAATAAAAAACTAAGTGGGCAATTCTTATAAAAAAGGAATACTATGAAAAGGTGTTATGCATATGGGACAAATTAGAAAAGCAGAAAACAAAGATAAAGAACAATTTCAAAAGTTATGGAGAGTTTGTTTTGGCGATAGTGATGCGTTTTGTCAATGGTTTTTCACAAATCGTTTTGTACCGGAATACAGTGTATGTATGGAAGCAGATAATGTGCTCCTAAGTTGTATGCAGG
Source organism: uncultured Candidatus Epulonipiscium sp. (assembly GCA_964497675.1). GTDB lineage: Bacteria > Bacillota > Clostridia > Lachnospirales > Anaerotignaceae > CAZCDP01. The sequence continues at coordinate 8,393 of CAZCDP010000022.1, read as the reverse complement.
CGTATCCTGTGCATCTGAATGTAAGAGGGCAGTTAGTAAAGAGTGCATTGCTTTGCGGTGTATCCACGCACCCTGATGCCCGTAAAAAGGGGTATATGACAGAAATCTTTACGTATATGATGAGGCTTTTGCATAAAGAAAATGTTATCCTTGCACCACACACGCCGGCAGTACTTCAAAGCTACTATTATTTTGGACATTATCCTGTCAGTGATACCCAGTATTTAACAGCGCAAAAAATACCGCATTATAATTTTAAGGCAGATATTGTTGAGATAAACATAGGCTGCGGTGACCTAGGTGAACTCTATGCCTGCTATCGTCGGTTTAGTCAAAAATATTCTGGCTGTATCAGTAGGACAATGGCTGATTTTGCTTTGAAAGCAGCGGATTATGCCGCTGATGGAGGGCGTTGCATTATTTCTATGACAGAGGGCATAGTAAAGGGATATTGTTTTTTTTATAAAACAAAAGAAGAACTTCTCGCAGTAGAAACTATTGCGGATTCAGCAGAAGAATTTGTGTACCTGCTAGAAGGCCTTTTCAGCTATGGAGAAGGACTGTCTTTGCATACCAAATTACCGCCGGATATATCGATTTCCTTTGAATTTACCCAAAACAAGACTGTACCCAAGGGTGTTATGGGAGGGGTTAACCTTCCGAGGCTTTTGGGGATAATCGGACATATAAAAGGGTATGCGGTAAAAATAAAGGATGAGATTATTCCTAGAAATAATGGCACATTTGATTTTGAGGGAAATAGGACTGATATAGCTCCTGATATTGAAATGGAAGCAGGAAGGCTGGTGCAGTTCCTGCTGGGATATACCTCATTAAAACAATTAGAAACACAAGGAAACGTTGTGATTTATGATAGTAAGAAGGCGGAAGAACTGGATGGGATATTTCCCGTAATTCCCTGCTATATCATTGATGAGTATTAGTTTTGGAGGAATGACATGAATTTGGATTTTAAACCTATTACGTTGGAAGCCAAACCTATAATTGAAGGGTATACAAAGGATTGGGGACTGGAGTGTTCTGATTTGTCCTTTACAAACCTTTTCATTTGGGGTGCCGACGGAAAAATGGAATATGCACAATGGGAAGATATCTTGTATATCAAATTGGATTACGAAGGTGTACCTGTCTATCTTTGGGCACCAATTCCCCGTTATGGAAAAGAAATTGATTATAGAAAGGCTGTTTATAAAGCCATTGATTATATGAAGGAAATCGGTACAGAACCAACGTTGCGTTCTGTCTGGACACCATTTAAAGAAAAAATAGAAGCGTATTGTCCTGAGCTTTTTATTAAGCCCTTGGAAATTGCATGGGATTATGTTTATAACAGAGAACGTTTGGCAACGCTGAAAGGGAAAAAATTACACGGCAAGCGAAACCATATCAATAATTTTTTGAAGAACCATCCAGATTTTGAATATAAAAGGCTAGATGGTACCATGATAGCGGAATGTTTGGCTTTATATGATGATTGGAGCAGCCAAAAAGACGAAAGTTCCATCGAAGTATTTGATGAAAGAACTTCTGTGCGGCTTGCCTTGGAGAATATGGAAATCCTTGGGCTGACAGGGGGATGTATCCTTCTAGATGGACAAATTGAAGCATTTACAGTGGGCGAACGGCTTTTACCTCATATGCAGTTAATCCATATTGAGAAAGCTAACTTTGATATTGAAGGGCTATACCCTGTTATCAATCAGCAGTATGTGCTCCATGAATGTCAGGAGGTTACGCTGGTGAATCGGGAAGAGGATATGGGACTGGCAGGGATGCGAAAAGCAAAGCGTTCCTACCAGCCTGTGAAGATGATTGAAAAATATTTTGTCAGCACCAGAGAATTGAAGGATGATAAGGGTGTTTGGCAGAAATGATGAAAGGAGAATTTATTGTTTTGATAAATTCTCCCTTTATTTTCTTTTTGGGGAATGATAAACTAGAGAAAATATTCATACCATAATGATACAGACCTATGGAGGTGAATGGTATGAATCTTTTTGATATTTTAAGAAATATCGTCGAAACTTTAGGATATGGAGGTATTTTTGTTGCGACGGGGTTAGAGTATGCCTGTTTTCCTATTTCCAGTGAATTGCTGTTGCCCTTTATTGGATATACCGTTTCAAAAGGAAATATGAATCTTCCGATTACGATTTTAGTAAGTACGGCAGCAGGGGTTTTGGGAAGTCTTTGTTGCTATACCCTAGGACGTATTGGCGGAGGTTTTTTGGAACAGACTTTTTGTAAAAGATTTAAGACAGTACACATTGGCATGGAAAAAGCAAAAGCTATTTTTAGACGGTATGGGAGGCAATCTGTTTTTTTTGCCAGAGTTTTTCCTCTCGCTAGAACCTATATCTCCTTTCCTGCCGGTATGACAGCCATGAATATAGGTGAATTTTCACTATACACCGCCTTGGGAGCTTTTTCATGGAACACGCTGTTGATTTCCTGCGGCTACTTTTTTGGTGTCCACTGGGAAGAAATCAAACCATTTCTGGAAAGAAATAAACTCTTACCCATCCTTGCTATTTTCATTCTACTCCTATTGTTTCAATTTTTGCACCATGGAAAAAAATGTTAAAACTATGTTTAAAGGAGTAGGCAGAGATATTATACTTGACTTACTTGAAGAATCGGTGCTACAATCAAATGCATTAAACTTAGAAGGAAATGTGATTATGACAAATCTAATAATAAGACTATTTATTCAAAATAACGTAGATATTGATAATGTTCAGGTACATCAACGATATGGCGTTGTCAGCGGCACAGTTGGGATACTTTGTAATATTCTGCTGTTTTTTATCAAATTATTAGCGGGAATTTTCACATCATCTGTTTCCATCATGGCGGATGCTTTCAATAACCTTTCCGATGCAGGTTCTTCCATCATGACGTTGATTGGATTCAAAATCGCAGTGATACCTGCAGACGATGAACATCCCTTCGGTCACGGACGTTTTGAATATATCTCAGGCTTTGTAGTGTCTATGGTAATAATACTTATGGGTTTTGAGTTGATGAAAACTTCTATTGAAAAGATTGTGCATCCCATAGAAATCAATTTTCAGATTGTTTCCTTGGCAATTATGATTTTTTCCATTGGACTGAAGCTGTGGATGTGCTTTTTTTATAAAAAAATGGGAAGGATTATCGGCTCGTCAACATTAGAAGCGGCTGCGAAGGACAGCCTTAGTGATGTTGTTGCGACACTTGCTGTTGTGGTAGGAATCTTAATTTATTATATTAAGGGATGGAATATTGACGGGTACATGGGTTGTGCTGTAGCTATATTTATTCTTTATACAGGCATCAGCACAGCAAAAGAAACAATCAACCCCCTTTTGGGACAGGCACCCGACCCGGACTTTGTCAAAGAAATTGAGGCAAAGGTATTATCATACGAAGACATTTCTGGTGTACACGATTTAATTGTACACAATTATGGTCCACAAAAGAAGCTGATTTCCCTACATGCCGAGGTACCATGCAACATCGATATTATGGAAATACATGATATTATTGATACCATAGAACGGGAGATTACTGTAAAATTTCATTGTGAAGCGGTTATCCACATAGATCCTATTGTTACTGACGATGAAAAAACCCTTATGCTCCGTGAAAAAGCAGAACAAATTGTTTCTGCTATCGACCAGACATTGACGATACATGATTTTAGAACTGTCAGAAATCCAGAGCAGACCAGAATGATTTTTGATGTTTCCGTACCTTATAAATTTGGTAAAACCAATGAAGAATTGATAAAGACCATAGGAACAGAAATCCAAACGCTGGAGGATAACTGCAAAGCGGTCATCCATATAGACCGTTCTTTTTAACAATAAATATAAAACAAAGAGAAAAACTTTATTAAATGAAAAAAAGAAAGTGCAGAGGGAAAGCAGAAAAAAATAGGCAAATAATAAAGATAGGAAAGCTTGCCTTTTTCGACAAGACACAGTTTAGGAGATGATGGGTTGAAAGAAATAGGTTTAACGGATGAGCAGGTACGCCAATCCAAAGAAAAGTATGGTGATAACCGATTAGTGGAAGTAAAGGGAACCGGATTTTGGGGAAAATTTTTAGAAAATTTTAAGGACCCAATGATTAGGATACTTTGTTTTGCTTTAGCAATTAATATTGTATTTGCAGTTATAGGACAAGCAGAGTGGTATGAATCGGCGGGCATTGCGCTGGCTGTTATTTTGGCTACCTTCGTATCCACTTTTTCTGAATACCGAAACGAAAATGCCTTTCAGAAGCTTCAGGAGGATGCTTCTCGTATCATGAATAAAGTCTATCGCAACGGAGTGATTACAGAAGTCGCTGTTGACGACATCGTTGTAGGGGATTGTATTTTGTTGCAATCGGGGGATAAGATTCCTGCTGACGGCCAGATGATACAGGGCGATATTCGCGTGGATCAAGCTGTTTTGAACGGTGAAAGCAAGGAAGCAGAAAAAACTGCTGTGCCGGAAGGGTACCAGGACGAAGAAGTATCCATGGATTTTCTCAATCCCTATAAAGTCTATCGTGGAACAATTGTTTGTTCTGGTAATGGTATTATGAAAGTTACTGTGGTGGGCGACCAGTCCGTTTATGGTAAAATTGCAGGAGAACTGCAAAATGATGATGATCGGGAATCACCGCTAAAAGTAAAACTAAGCAATCTTGCAAGTACCATCAGTAAATTCGGATATATAGGCGGTATTGCCATTGCAGTGGCCTTTGTTTTCCAGAAAGTTGTCATTCATAATAGCTTCGATATTGCATTAATTATGGCTTATTGCTCCAACTGGATGAATTTGTTTAATGACATTGTTTCTGCGGTCATTCTTGCAGTCATTATTATTGTTATGGCTGTACCTGAAGGGCTTCCTTTGATGATTGCCATTGTTTCTGCCCAGAATATGGGGAAAATGCTGAAAGATAATGTATTGGTCAGAAAAATTGGTGGTATCGAAACTGCCGGCAGTCTGAATCTTCTTTTAAGTGATAAGACAGGAACTATCACAAAGGGTCAGCTGGAAGTTGTGAGCCTTGTTAACGGTTTTGGTAAGGAATATCACACCAGCGCTGAGGTTGAAGATGGGTTGAAAACAAAACTGGCTCTTTGTATTGGTTATAATTCCACAGCTGTCGTTACAGGAACCGGTAAGGAACAAAAGATTATCGGTGGTAATGGCACAGAACGAGCAGTTTTAGAATTTTTAAAAGAAAACGTCAAGTCTTTTGATGTAGAAAAAGTTGCGGAGATTCCTTTCAATAGTACCAATAAATACTCCGCTACGGAAGTTGCCGGGGAATATAATGGAACACTCATTAAAGGCGCACCTGAAAAACTTTTGAGTAAATGTAGATATTTTTATGACGAAAAGGGCGAAAAAAAAGTCTTTGAGAATCCTGAAATTATTGAAAACAAAATCAACGAGATGGCAAACCGCGCCATCCGTGTATTGGGTATCGCTTTTTCCGAAGAACACCTGCAAGAAGATGGCCTGCCCGAAGGGGAATGGACATTGGTAGGCATTTTGGGTATCCGTGACGAAGTAAGACCCGAATCCATTCAAGCTATCGAAGAAGTGCATCAAGCCGGTATACAGGTTATTATGATTACTGGCGATAGAAAGGATACAGCGGTTGCCATTGCGAAAGAAGCAGGACTTTTGAAAAAAGAAACAGATGTTGTTATGACTTCTGATGAAATGAATCAGCTTTCCGACGACGAACTGAAGGCGGTTATCAAAGACCTCCGCGTTGTGGCAAGGGCACTCCCTAGTGACAAGAGCCGTCTAGTTAATGCTGCACAAGAATTGAACCTTGTAGTTGGCATGACAGGCGATGGTGTCAATGATTCACCAGCTCTGAAAAAAGCTGATGTGGGCTTTGCTATGGGAAGTGGTACTGAAGTTGCCAAGGAAGCAGGAGATATTGTTATTTTGGATGATAATTTCACTTCGATAGACAAGGCAATCTTATATGGCAGGACTATATTCAACAGTATCCGAAAGTTTATCATTTTTCAGTTGACTATCAATGTTGTAGCGGTTTGTGTTTCCTTTGTAGTACCTTTGCTCGGTATGCCCAATCCACTTTCCATTACCCAGATTCTTTGGGTCAATCTGGTCATGGATACCTTTGCAGCTCTTGCTTTTGGTGGAGAACCTGCTTTGAAACGGTATATGAAGGAATCACCAAAACGCAGGGATGAACCGATTTTGAGCAGATATATGAAGAGCCAGTTGCTAGTAGGAAGTACATGGATTTTTATCGTTAGTATGTTTATTTTGGTAGGTAATGGCGTAGATGGTATTTTTCGCACATCACCTGATAATCGTTATTTATTAACGGGATATTTTACCTTCTTTATTTTGACAGCTGTATGCAATGCTTTTAACGCCAGAACAGAAAAAATTAACTTATTTGACCATATCGCCGAAAATAAGGGGTTTTTAAAGATATTGCTTTTGATTGTAGCAATACAGGTTGTTATGACTTATTTTGGAGGACCTATTTTACGCTGTTACGGGCTAACTGCAAAAGAATGGCTCTTTGTTGTCGCAGCTGCCATTACAATTATTCCGGTGGACATCCTAAGAAAGATTATCCTATTGAAAAAATAAAAATTTAGACTGTTTCGAAACGATTAATAAAAATCGAGGAGAAACAGTCTTTTTTTGTGTAGGGATACAAAAGTTGAAATTGAGATATAAAAGACCAGAGGGTATCCTCTGGTTCAGACAAATCACATAAAGTTTTTTTTCGGCGGTCTTGGACCTTCAAATTGGTAGTAATCCGTTTTGATTCGTCCGTTGAACAGCTTCCGCTTTTTATCTGCTTTTCTTCCGAAAAGGCTCTCAAAGTATTCCATAGAAGTGATGAGATAGGTTGACCATGTAGTATTTTCTTTCATAATGGCACCTAAAGCGCGGTACAAGTTTTCCACTTCCTTTAATTCACCGATACGTTCTCCGTAGGGAGGGTTGGTTATCAGAACACCATACTTCCCAGGAAGGGAAATATCCTCACAAGACTTCACTTCGAATTGAACACAATCGTCCACACCGGCTTTGATGGCGTTCTCTTTTGCCAATTCTATGGCTTCGACATCAATGTCACTGCCATAGATTTCGGGCATAATATTATAGTCAATGGCCTTATACGCAGCAACGCGAGCATCTTTCCAAAGCTGTTTATCGATTCTATGCCATTCTTCACAGGCAAATTTACGGTTCAGCCCCGGTGCGATATTTCGGGCTAGCATGGCTGCTTCTATAGGGATGGTACCGGAGCCGCAGAAGGGGTCTAGTAAAATCCTATCTTTATTCCAAAAGCTTAATTGTACCATAGCAGATGCCAGAGTTTCTTTTAAAGGTGCAATCATGGCATTTTCGCGATAACCCCTTTTATGAAGACCGGAACCGGAGGTGTCAATGGACAAAGTGACCACATCTTTTAAGATACCTACTTGAATGGTATATTCCGCACCTGTTTCATCAAACCAATCTGTTTGATATTTTAATTTCATTTTTTCAACCACTGCTTTTTTGACAATGGCTTGACAATCGGACACACTGAAAAGTGTGGATTTTACAGATTTTCCTACTACGGTGAATTTTCCGTCCTCAGGAATCCAGTCGCTCCAAGGCAGAGCTTTTGTTCCTTCAAATAGTTCATCGAAGGTCATAGCTGTAAAAGTGCCCATTTTTACCCATACACGACCTGCGCACCGCAGCCAGAGATTTGCTTTTACAATAGCGGATTCATCGCCAGTGAATTCTACTCTCCCATCAAAAGTTTTGATATTGTCAAAACCCAAATCCATGATTTCGCGCTTCACGACAGCTTCCAAACCAAATGTTGTGGAAGCAATTAAATTTATATTGGACATGATATTCTCCATTCTTTCGTTTTTCTTTATTTCTTTATTATACCAGAAATCATAGACTTATGTAATAGGACTTGAAAAAAACAGAAAAAAAATGTATATTAAACTATGTATCGAAACGATATGAATAACTAAGAAATGAGGAACAGAATGTATAAATTATTGAAAACCTGTGGGAGAGCAAAACGGGGAGAATTTTATACCCCCCATGGTGTGATTCAGACACCGGTGTTCATGAATGTGGGTACTTTGGGCGCCATAAAAGGCGCTGTTTCTACAGAGGATTTGGAACAAATCAAATGTCAGGTGGAGTTATCCAACACCTATCATCTGCATTTAAGGCCTGGTGATGGGGTTGTAAAAAAAATGGGCGGGCTTCACAAATTTATAGTATGGGATAAACCCATTCTAACGGACTCTGGCGGATTTCAGGTGTTTTCGCTGACTTCGCTGCGCAAAATTACAGAAGAAGGTGTTC
>CAZCDP010000021.1:1885-14137 GCA_964497675.1 uncultured Candidatus Epulonipiscium sp. | reverse complement strand
CCGTATGCTGATGAAACGGAAGATTTGCGACAAGAAATGTCGGAAAAGTATGGTGTGCCTGTTTTGGCAGTGAATTGTGCCCAATTAAAAGCAGAAGATATTAAGATGATTTTAGAAACAGTTCTTTATGAATTCCCTATGAAAGAAATTCGGTTCCATTTTCCAAGTTGGATTGAAACCTTAGAAATGGATCATTGGCTGAAAAAGGAAATTGTTTTAAGCCTTCGGGAAATGTTAACAAAGGTAGACAAACTGGCGGATATAAAAGAAAATATGCTGGACTTGGAAGAAAACGAGTACATAAAAAAAGCGTATACAGATAGGATTTTACTGGGAGAGGGTGCGGCAGATATTGCTCTTTCTGTGGATGATGGGCTATTTTATCGCATTTTAAGCGAAACCATAGATATGCCTATAGAAAATGATTACCAGCTTATCGAAACCATTAAAAAATTATCTAATGTGAAGAAGGATTATGACAAAATTGAATGTGCATTAAATGATGTCAAACGAAAAGGATACGGGGTTGTTTCTCCTGTTTTTGAGGAAATCAAGCTAGAGCAGCCAGAGGTTTTCAAGCAGGGTTCCCGTTACGGTATTAAGCTGAAAGCCAAAGGGGAGTCTATCCACATGATAAAGGCTGATATTGAAACGGAGGTTTCTCCGATTATTGGCAATGAGGAGCAATCCAAGGAATTTATTGATAATCTGATTAAGGATTATGAAACGGAACCGGAAAAAATTTGGGATTTGAATATTTTTGGAAGAACATTAAGCTCTTTGGTCAGCGACGGGATGCAGAATAAAATTTATCGTATGCCAGAGGATGCCCAGATTAAATTGCAGGAAACGCTGCAAAAAATTGTAAATGAGGGCAGCGGCGGACTAATCTGTATTATTTTATAAGGAAAGCAGATTTCAAGCAGGAATGAAAGGTTTGGGTTTGCCGACAAACGTTTTCACAAAAGTGTAAGGTTGTAAGCGATTCTTTAAACATAATGATAACCTCTCAAAGGATGTAGTATAAAACTACCATTTGAGAGGCTTTTTTTCGGAAAAAACCATTTTTTGAAAGCGATGAGCAGGGGAGCCGTTTACATTTTGCGTTCAAAGTGTTTACCTGCACCAGAAAATGTATTATAATAAAATAATGCTTTAAAATGGCAGAGGGAAGCAAGCTCCTGTATGTGAATATAAAATCGAAAAGGAGGATATGCATGACCCATCAATCCTCAAAAAAAAGAAGAAGGCATGAAGAAAGGGAAGATAGACCCCATCGGGAATTGAGAAGAGTTAGACATTATCACAGCTATAAAAGATTGACTATTTTTATTTTTGTTGCCCTGACTGTGTATCTTCTGGGTTATATCGTTGCTTTTATGAATAAGCCATCTATTTCTGTGGAAACGGTGGCCTATGGCACCGTTGATACACCCATGACATTGAAGGGTATTATTGTCCGCAAGGAGTATGTGCAAAAAAGTAAGAAAAAAGGTCAGCCGTCTTATTATTATGCAGAAAATGAAAGGGTAAAAAAAGGTTCTGCGGTTTGCAGTATTCAAGATGAAGAAACATCGGGAATGATTGAAAATAAAATCGAAAAGATTGATAAGGATATTTTAAAAAAACAGAAAAACAGAAGTGATTTGTCCGCTTTTCAGGACGATATTGCTAGAATTGAAGAAAATATTACACAAACGGTGGATTCTTATGCTGGGAAATTCATGATGAGTGACTTTTCTTCTTTATATTCCATGAGAAATCAAGTGGAATTGGAGATGAACCAGAGAAATGAAATCTGGATGGCGGAGAATGTAGAAAGTCTTGCACAGCTTTCAAAGGCTAAGAATCAGTACGAGGCACAGCTGGCTACCAGTGTGTGTTCTGTTACGGCAAAGGAAAGTGGTATTTTATCTTTCAAGATTGATAAAATGGAAGAAACACTGAAACCAGAATCCATTGATAAGGTGACAAAAGAACAAACAACGATGAAGGCGACATCGGAATATCTTTCCAAAACGAAGGCTGTAGCAGAAGGAGCACCTCTTTTTAAAATCGTGACCAGCAATCGATGGTATGTTGTGACTTATTTGCCCTTGGATATGGTGAGCGGATGGGAAAAAGGTGACAGCAGAACGTTGTGTGCCATGGTGGATGAAGAACAGGTATTTGTGGCTGCGAAGGTGCATTCTCTGGATTTATTGGAGAAAGAAGCCAGAGTGGTATTTGTTTCTGACCAGAATCTAATAGAGTTTATTGGTGAACGCACAATAGAGTTTAAAATTAAAAGCGAATTACTGGAAGGAATCAAAGTCCCTAACACCGCTATTGTGGAAAAAACATTGCTGAAAATCCCTACAGAATGTATTACAGAAAGCATGGGCGAAAAAGGTGTGCTGAAGGTGTCGGGCCACAATGGGGATTTTGTGAAATTGGATATTGCTAAATATGATGACGAACAAGGTTTTACCTATGTGATGCAGGATTACAACAGCCTGAAAGTGGGGGATGTGATATTGCAGGGTACCGGCAAGGAAGCTACAGAATATAATGTCAGTGATGTTCATACATACAAAGGTGTCTTTGGTGCCAACAGCTCTGTAGCGAAGTTTATCCTTGTAGATGTGTTAGGTCAGAATAAGGACTATTCTATTGTCAAACCGGGGACAAGCTCCTATGAATTACAGGTTTATGATACCATTGTGTCTGATGCCCAAAATATTGAAGAAGGTCAGACACTTTATTGATAAAGTAAAAAGAAAGGAAGGAAATAGTATGAGCGAAATCATAGAAAATATTCAGGAAATAGAGAAAAAAATAGCAGCAGCAGCAGCTCGTGCCGGCAGGGAAAAAGAGGACATCCTTCTTTTAGCTGTCAGTAAGACTATTGATGTGCCACGTATCAAAGAAGCTGTAGAATATGGTTTGACTTCCCTTGGTGAAAATAAGGTGCAAGAGATTATAGACAAATATGAACCTATGGGAGAAGGTATCCAGTGGCATTTGATTGGTCATTTACAGACCAACAAAGTAAAATATATCATTGATAAAGTAAAACTGATTCATTCCGTAGACAGTTTAAAATTGGCAAAGGAAATTAGCAAGCGTGCCGCCCAGAAAGATGTGACGGCAAATATCCTCATCGAAATTAATATTGCTAACGAAGACAGTAAGTTTGGCGTAAAGCCCGAAAACACAGAAAATCTGATTCGAGAAATCAGTTCATTGGAGCATATTTGCGTCAAAGGACTGATGACAGTGGCACCCTTTGTCGAAAATCCGGAAGAAAACAGACAATATTTTCGTCATATGAAAGAATTATTGGTTGACATTAACGCAAAAAAAATTGATAATGTAAATATGAACGTTTTATCGATGGGTATGACCGGAGATTATGAAGTTGCCATTGAAGAAGGTGCGACGATTGTCAGAGTGGGTACTGGAATTTTCGGAAAGCGATTTTACCCGAATCAACAGTGATGGCGAACTATAAAAATAATCTGAAAAAGACAGAGGAGGATATGAAAACGTGGCTAAGATTTTTGATAAAATGAAGGATTTATTGCTCGGAGAATATGAGGACGACGAAGATGACTTTGATGAGGGCTATGAGGAACAGCCTGGAAGAGAACCTAGCTACGCATTGCGTGAAACGCCTCGTGAAAGGGAAAAAGAAGTGGCAGATTATGCGTCGGCAGCTTCTAAACGGGGAAGAAATATTCCTCAGGTTTACAGCATCAACACCAATGTACAGATGCAGGTCGTTATCATAAAGCCTGAGTGTTATGAAGATGCTCAAGAAATCTGTGATCAAGTTAAAACAAAAAAACCTGTTGTAGTGAATTTAGAAAAAGTAGAATTTCCCATTGCCCAGCGAATTATGGACTTTTTAAGTGGGACTTGCTATTCTCTGGACGGTTCTATTCAGAGAGTTGCGAACAATATTTTTATCATTGCACCGGAAAATGTGGATATTTCAGGTGATTTTAAAGAAGAATTAAAAACGAAAGGAATTATTCTTCCATGGGTAAACTCAGGAAGATAATGAAGGTATAGAATTTGACGGATTTACAACATCTTTTATTGAATGCGGTTAATACATTTTTTATGCTATTGGAATGGCTGATATTTATTCGAATTATATTGTCATGGATACCCATGAGCAGAAATAATTCCATCAGCCAGGTGCTTTATACGTTGACAGAGCCTATTTTGGGCCCTATCAGGGGGATGATGGACAGATCTCCCTTAGGGGGAGGTATGATGATTGACTTTTCTCCGCTCATTGCACTTTTTGTCATGCGAGTGGTGCAGAAGCTGATTCTGGGAATGATTGGCTTGTTATGAGGCGGTGGTGAACTTCTTGGATAAGCAGGCTCTCTTAAAAACAATGACACAGCCTGAGGAAAAGTTATTATTTGCAAAGGTTTTGGATCAGGCTGATTTATGTATGCGAAAACATGAACCAATGTTCACAGATTTTATGGATATGGCAAAAAGCAGGAAGTTTCTGGATGCTGTAACCCGTAGTTCTGAACTGAAATGTGCGGCCTTTGGGGGCTATGAGGAATGCGAAAGGCGTATGCTTGGGTTTGTACCTGACTATATGGAAATTGCAGAATCTGATTTTCCTATCAGAATTTTGAAAATAACAATGAATAAAAAATTTGGGCAAAAGGATTTGAGCCATCGAGATTATCTGGGTTCTATTCTGGGGCTGGGTATTGATCGGGGCAAGCTGGGTGACATTCTCCTTTTGGAGGATGAAACGATTTGTTATGCCAAGGAAGATATGGCAGATTACATTTGCACCAATCTGGAAAAAGTATCTCGTACCAATGTGCAAGTCATATCTCTGGGGCTGACAGAGTTGTGTTTGCCGGAAAAAAACATAGAATATAAAAATCTGACGGTATCCTCTTTACGGCTGGACGCTGTGGTAGGAGCGGCTTTTCATTTAGCAAGGGGGAAAGCACAGCATTTGATTCAGGGAGAAAAAGCCAATGTAAACTGGACATTGGTGACTAGTACATCATTTTTACTAAAAGAGGGAGATATGATATCCCTTCGCGGACAAGGTCGTGTCAAGCTGACAGCGGTGCAAGGAAAAACAAAAAAAGATAGAATCAGCATTGTAATCGGACAATATGTGTAAGGGAGGGTTTTTCGTGATTGAGCCCAATGAAATTGAAACCAAAGAGTTTAAAAAGGTTGCCGTGGGTTATTCTCCTGAGGAAGTCGACGGTTTTTTGGATGATATTTATGTGGACTTTGAGGGATTGTATCGGAAAAATATCGAATTACAGGATAAAATCGGTATGCTGAGTCAGGATACCGAGCGTTACCATTCTATCGAAAAATCTTTGGAAAGAACATTGCATCTGGCGGAACAGGCAGCAGAGGAAACAAAAGAAATGGCACGGATGGCAGCAGAGCAGATTGAAAAAGAAGCGAAGCTGCAGGCAGAAGAAATTTTAAGTGTTGCACGAGCAAAGAGCTTTGAGCTGGAGCAAGAGATTGCAAGACTGGAGAATAGATATGAACTGATGCGAACCAGAGTGAAATTACTCCTTTATGCGGAAATTGAATTGATAGACAAAAATGAGATTTTTTCAGAAAAAGAAGCGGAATTGGAAAATAAACAGTGATTTTGAAAAGAGGCTGTGACAAAAATCTTTCTCTGCTGATGCGGAGGATAGGACGGATATTGTCTGATTTTTGCTGCGGCTGATTTTATTCTTATAGGAATTTGTAGTTTTATAGATAGAGTTTTGGAGCAGTTGAGGATGTGCTTGGCTATCATAAAGGGTACATAATAGAAAAGCAACAAATGAAAAGTTGCAAACAAGACGATTTTCGATAATCGCCTTAGGGTGCCAATAAAGTCTACACCGTTTCTTAAAAATACCACGAGGGTTTTACCATCATCGCCACATAACTGAAAACTAGATTTTTCTATTAAAGTTTTTTGCCTCTTTTTTTGAAAAAAAGGGAGAAACTTGATGTAGGCGAAGCTCATGGTTTTGTATGTTGTTTGATAGTCCAAGATGATTTAGATAATTGCCCATGTTTTTTAAATGAGGTGAAAAGATGAACAGAATTACGGTAAATACGTCAACCAAAAGTTATCCCATTGTATTTGCAAAGGATTTTTCAGGGCTTCCTGCACTGATGGAGGAAAGAGGCATGGCAAATAGAAAGCTTTGTATCCTTACGGATACCAATGTTTCTACCCTTTATCTGGAACAGGTAAAGGCAGCTCTTTGCCATTGCTCTACAGAAATTTACACCTATATTTTTCCCGCAGGAGAAGAACATAAAAATCTGGAAACCATTTGTGCGTTTTACAGCTTTTTTTTAGAAAACCATTTTGACCGAAAGACAGTCATAGCAGCTTTGGGCGGCGGGGTTTGCGGTGATATGGCAGGCTTTGCGGCGGCTACCTATTTGCGGGGAATTCCTTTTATACAGATTCCTACTACACTTTTGGCACAGGTGGATAGCAGTGTAGGCGGAAAAACTGGTGTGGATTTTCAGGGAACTAAAAATATCGTAGGTGCTTTTTATCAGCCGGAGTTTGTCTATATCAACACGAGTACACTGGACAGCTTGCCTAAACGAGAATTTTCTGCTGGTATGGCAGAAGTTCTGAAATATGGATATATTGTATCCAAGAACTTTTATCAACAAATTTTTGTAAAAAAAGAGCGTATCAAAAACAAGGAACCTATGGCGTTGGAAGAAATGATTGGACAATGCTGTTTGTTTAAAGCGGAAGTCGTTTCCAAGGACGAAAAGGAAAGCGGTCTGCGGGAAATTTTAAATTTTGGGCATACCATCGGTCATGCCATTGAAACAAAAATGAAATTTCGGCTTCTTCATGGGGAATGTGTAGGACTGGGTATGTTGGCGGTGTTGCAAATCTGCACTAAGCGGGGTAAAATTACGCAGGAGGAATATCAGAAGGCTTTGGATATTCTAGAGTATTTTGGGATTTCTCAAAAGATAGAGGGCATAAAAGCTGAAGAAATTTATGCACAGATGTTTTTGGATAAAAAGGTGAAAAATAATCAAATTGGATTTGTATTGCTCCATAACATTGGTGAAGCCTACTGCACAACGGAGGTTTCCAAAGAAGAAGTTACGGAAGCAATTTTATCTATACTAATAGAATGAGGAATGATAACTATGTGGTTGGTATCAGGGATTGCTGCGGTTTTACTGGTGGCATTGGATCATATTACGAAATATCTGGCACTGGTCAGATTGAAGCCTATCGGGAATATAGAAGTAACCAAGGGGTTTCTTGATTTTACGTTTGTCGAAAACAGAGGGGCGGCCTTTGGCATTTTGTCGGGACAAAGAGCATTTTTTATTATACTGACAGCAGTGGTAGGGGCAGTTATTATTTATTTTTTTGGAAAATTGCCGAAAACCAGAGAATATAACTGGGTGCGTGCTGCATTGGTGCTTGTGTTTTCGGGGGCTATTGGCAATGTGATTGATAGGGCTTTTCGGGGCTATGTAGTAGATTTTATGGAATTTACATTTGTTCGATGGCCGGTGTTCAATTTGGCGGATATTTATGTAGTCCTGGGAACGGCGGTTCTGGTTATTTTGTTACTTTTTGTTATCAAAGAGGAACCGCAAATCAAGACGACAGATAAAAAAGAGTGAGGATGGTATTATGGAAATTTTCACACTGGTGGCAGAAAAAGAAGACGTTGGGACAAGAATCGATGTTTTTACTACAGAAAATTTTGAGGAGCTTTCCCGTAGTGGAGTGCAGAAGCTCATCGAAAACGGAAATCTTCGTGTTAATGAAAAGGTGATAAAAGCCAATTATAAATTACGAGAGAAGGACGTGGTGGAGCTGGAGATTCCCGAACCCGAGGAAGTGGAGATTCTTGCAGAGGATATACCACTGGATATTTTGTATGAGGATGAAGAAGTCATTGTCATCAATAAGCCACAGGGTATGGTTGTACATCCGGCTCCCGGTCATTATACGGGGACTCTTGTAAATGCGCTGATGTTCCATTGTAGAGGACAGCTTTCGGGCATTAACGGCGAGTTGCGTCCTGGCATTGTTCATCGAATTGATAAGGATACATCAGGGGTGCTGATGGCGGCGAAGACCAACGCAGCCCATCAGTCCTTGGCATTACAGCTTTCGGAACACAGTATCACAAGGAAATATAACGCAGTTGTTTTCAACAGTATCAAGGAAGACGAGGGAACGGTGGACCAGCCCATTGGCAGACACCCCCAAGACAGAAAACGTATGGCTGTCACCAATAAACACAGCAGACAAGCTGTGACTCATTATAAGGTATTGGGGCGGTTCGGTCATTTTAATCTGATTGAAGCCAAATTGGAAACAGGACGAACCCACCAGATTCGTGTGCATATGGCATATATCGGGCATCCCCTTTTGGGTGACGAGGTCTACGGTCCGAAAAAACAGCCCTTTCATTTAAAGGGACAAGTTCTCCACGCTAGAGTGTTGGGATTTTTACATCCAAAAACAGGAGAATATATGGAGTTTGAAGCACCGCTGCCGGATTATTTTCAAAAACTGATTGCAAGGCTGGAAAATTATTAGCAGAAGGAACAGGAGGAGCAATATGACTTTCAGAAGAAAAGATTTCTTTGGTCTAAAGGATTTCAGTGCCGATGAAATTCGGTATATTCTCAGTACGGCTGAAACAATGAAATATGTTTTGAACCAAAAAAACAAAAAATCCCCTCACTTGCAGGGAAAATCTGTCATCATATTATTTTACGAGCCAAGTGCTCGTGCAAAGCTTTCCTATGAATTGGCAGCACAGCACCTGAGTGCCAATGTGGTGGATATGACTGGGTCTTCCGGGTCTATGACAAATGAAAAACTACAGGATATGGGCCAGCTTATTGACCAGATGGGTGCGGATTTTATTATTTTAAGACACCCTATGGCTGGTGCGGCCCGTCTTTTGGCAGAAAACGTAAGCGCTTCCGTTATTAATGCCGGAGATGGGTTTAATGAAAATCCCGGGCAATCCCTTTTGGATTTGATGACGATTCGGGAGCAGAAGGGCGGTTTTGAAGACTTGAAGGTCGCCATTGTGGGCGATTTGATTCATAGCCGTGTTGCTAAAAGTAATATCTGGGGGCTGACAAAGCTGGGTGCAAAGGTTTGTGTTTCAGGCCCGCCGACGCTGTTGCCGGCGGAGATGGAGAAATTTGGAATAGATGTGTTTTATGATGCCAGAGAAGCTGTCAGTGATGCAGATGTTATTTTGACTACCAGAATTCGCATGGAAACAAGAGATAAAAATGTAGTGCCTTCTTTGGATGAATATAAGCATTTTTTTAGAATAGATGAGAATCTTTTGCGCTATGCAAAAAAAGATGCCATTGTTATGCACCCAGGGCCAATCCAGAGAGGAATCGAAATTTCCTCCAATGTTATTGATGGAAAACAATGTATCATAAACGATCAGATTGCCAACAGTGTAGCAGTCAGAATGGCAATCTTTTATATATTATCTCAGATCGGAGGTGGGTTGCGGTGAAAAGCCTGATTAAAAACGGCAAAGTCGTAGCACCGGGGTATGATAGTGAAAGCTGTCTGGATATTTATATAGAAAATGGTAGAATTGCAAAGATTGGGACGAATTTGGAAGTGGAAGATGCTCGTGTAGTAGATGCAAAAGGAAATTATGTTCTTCCGGGGCTCATTGATATGCATTGTAATATCTGTGATCCGGGCTATGAATACATTGAGGATATTGAAACGGCTTCCCGCAGTGCAATACGGGGTGGATTTACCACGATTACCTGTGAACCCAATACAAAACCGGTTATTGATAACAAAACAGTAGTGGAATATATCGTTTCTAAGTGCGAAGAATATGCATTGGTCAATATATATCCTTATGGAAGTATGTCCATTGGCTGTATGGGAAAAGATATGGCAGAAATCGGAGAAATGCATAAAGCAGGGATTGTGGGCATTTCTGACGGTAATCATTCGGTGGAAAATGCTAATTTTCTACGAAATATTTTTCGTTATTCTATGATGTTTGATATGCCAGTTATCACCCATTGTGAGGATAAAAGCTTGTCTGGTAAGGGTGTTATGAATTCTGGTTACACCTCATCCAGTCTGGGGCTTTGGGGAATGCCAAGAGAGGCAGAAGAAGTTATTGTGGCGAGAAATATCATTCTTGCGGAAGCGGCAGGCAGTAGGCTGCATATAGCCCATGTCAGTACAAAAGGTTCTGTCCAGCTGATTCGGGAGGCAAAGGGCAGGGGTGCAAAAGTGACTTGTGAAACTTGTCCTCATTATTTTATGCTGACAGAGGAAGCGGTGGGGAATTATAATACCTTTGCAAAAGTGAATCCACCTCTGCGTACGGATGAAGATGTGAAAGCAATTATTGCAGGTCTTGCGGATGGTACCATCGATGTCATTGCATCGGGGCATAGTCCTACAAAACTGACAGATAAAAACAAAGAATTTGATAATGCGGCTTATGGTATTTCTTCTTTTGAAACTACATTTCCTTTGAGCTATACGGGGCTTGTGGAATCTGGGGTTATGCCCCTTTCCAGACTAATGGAATATATGGCAAAAAAACCGGCAGAAATTCTAGGGCTTAAGACAAAAGGTGTAATTGCGGAAGGCAAGGATGCGGATTTAATTATTGTCAATACGGAGGAAAAGTATAAAATCAATCCGTTGCAGTTTGCATCCAAGGCGAAATTTTCACCCTTTGAAAGAACGGAAGTCAAGGGGAAGGTTCTGTATACCGTTGTAGGCGGTAGGGTCATTTTATAAAAAATTAGTTGATTATTTACGAAGGGGAAATTCATTACGCACCCCGAAGAAAACGGAGGTATCAGGAGGACTGCTTTTGCTATATGCAAAAGTGCTTGACCACACCCGGAGTGCAAAGAAAGGCAGATTTCTTGGGACTTTTCACTCTTGCATGAGGAAATTAGTTTTTTGTCCTACAGTACCTACTTTCCTATGTTTTGCGTTTTAAACAAGTAAAGCGTGTCCATTTTATGGACACGCTCAGTTTTTACATCGATAAAGTTTTTGCCCAGCTCTTTCAAAAAGCGGCGAGTGTGGGCAGTACCCACGGTTTTAAATGATTTTGTCTACGCTTGTTTATATTAGGAAGGATTCCATGGGGCATTTTAAAAGCCCATTTCTTCTCCAACTAAAATGACTTTAATCCGTTTTGCAGGTTTGCATACTCTGGTAACAAGAATTTGAGCACAGATACTTTCAGGAGAGGTACAGTTATGACATTTGCCTGTGGTTGCACAGGGGGTATTACCCATAAAACGCATACTGTTTATAGGCGCCGCATAAGAACGGGCTCTGGAAATTGCACCATGAACATCCTGTGCTACCTTATTCATCCCACAGACAACGATTACATTTTTGGGGCCAAAGGATAAAGCGGATACTCTGTTGCCGTTGCCATCTACATTTACCAGAATACCATCTTCGGAGATAGCATTGGTACTGGTCAAAAAATAGTCTGCCAAAAGTCCCTGACGATGCAGATCATAAACTTCTTGGGGATTTTTGCCCAAATCTCGGTCAATGACTGTGTAATTTCCTTCATGCAGGGCTTTTGTCAGTCCCATTTCCCGAATTGTTACAGAACCGCCCCAAGAAACAGAACAGCCTTCCGGAATCAAATCCATTGCTTTAGAGAGTGCCTCTTTTGCGGTTTCGCAGTAATATGCCTCAAAGTTTCTTTTTTCCAGAGAGGAAACCATAGATTTGCCCAACAACTCATTTCTTTTCGTGTATTTCCAGCCATGATAAAAACTCCTTTCATACTCGTTTTAATGATAAAATTTTACTATATGATTTATGTTAGAAAACATATTCTGTAACAACAAATCCACAAGGGTTACAGCGGCCATAGCTTCTACTACGACGACAGCACGGGGTACAATGACAGGGTCATGACGGCCTTTGATGCGGACAGAAATATTTTCTCCGTTTTTTGTGATAGTCTTTTGGACTTTACTTATGGAAGGCGTTGGCTTGAAGGCGGCACGGAATATAATCTCGGAGCCATCACTGATGCCGCCCAGAATACCGCCGGCATGATTGGATGGCTTAGACAATGCACCATTTTCATCTATACAAAAAGCATCATTGTTTTGAGAGCCGGTAGCTTTTGCCGCGGCGAAGCCATCTCCGAATTCTAACCCTTTTACAGCGCCGATGGAAAAGAT
>CAZCDP010000021.1:0-1875 GCA_964497675.1 uncultured Candidatus Epulonipiscium sp. | reverse complement strand
CCCAGAGCGGCATCCAGTTTGTTAAAAACGGGTTCTCCAATGCCAGCTGGAATTCCTGTTATGATACACTCTACAACGCCTCCGGCAGAATCTCCTTTTTCGATACATTGGTCCAGAAAAGCCGATGCCTGTTCTGCTGCTTTGCTATCGGGCATACAGACTTTATTTTTATGGATTTCTTGCCGATTAAAATGATTTTTGTCGATTTCTATGTTACCGATTGCTTTGGTATAGGCACAAATATCAATTTTTAAAGTTTCCAGTATTTTTTTTGCCACTGCACCAGCGGCAACCCGTGCCAGCGTTTCTCGTCCTGAGGAACGTCCGCCGCCACGATAATCACGAAAACCATATTTTTGGTCAAAGGTATAGTCGGCGTGGCCGGGACGAAAATACTCTGCGATTTCGGAATAATCCGCAGAATGGTGGTCTTCATTCCAGACAAGAAGAGAAATAGGCGTACCTGTGCTTTTCCCTTCAAAGACTCCGGAAAGAATTTGGATGGTATCGCTTTCCTTCCGTTGGGTGGAATATAAATGGGAACCGGGTTTTCGCCGATTTAGATCATTTTGAATATCTTCTTCACAAAGGGGGATACCTGCGGGACAGCCATCGATGACAACACCTAAGGCTTTTCCATGGGATTCTCCCCATGTGGAAATTGTAAAAACTTTGCCGAAAACGGAACCTGACAATTTGATTCACCTCTTTTTTTTCATGGTAGACTTTTATTTTATCATAAATAGTTTCTATTTAACAGGTTTTTCAGAAATATCAAAAAGACTGAAAAATTTTACAGAATCTTAAGTTGCCTTTATGGAAGTTTGTGGTATAATAAGCTGATGAAAGTTTGAATTTTGATGGAAGGTGCAATGTTATGAGTGTGATACGTAAGAATAAATCGGTAGGATTGAACCCTACGAGAATGATTATTCTTGGATTTCTAATTGTTATTTTTATTGGAACAATGCTTTTAAATTTACCGATAGCTAGCCGAAACGGAGAAAGTATCGGTTTTTTAAATGCATTATTTACGGCGACTTCTGCGGTCTGCGTCACAGGCCTTGTGGTCGTGAATACCTTGACACATTGGTCGGCTTTTGGTAAAGTTGTGATTCTTTGTCTGATTCAAATTGGTGGATTGGGATTTATGACATTTATTACCCTAGGATTGATGGTGGCTAGGAAAAAAATAACACTAAAGGAACGACTGCTAATCAAGGAATCTTATAACCAGAATTCTTTGCAGGGGATGGTCAAATATGTACGAAGGATACTGGCAGGAACTGTGATGGTTGAACTGATTGGCGTCATTATTCTTTCTATAAGGTTTTCCGTTGATTTTGGTGTGACAAAAGGAGTTATCTACGGTATTTTTCATTCCGTTTCCGCATTTTGCAACGCAGGCTTTGACATCATTGGGCAGGAAAGTTTAACCCCCTATGTAGGCGATACCGTTATCAATCTTACGATTATGGGGTTGATTATTACTGGTGGTTTAGGTTTTGCCGTTTGGATGGATACCTTAAAAGTTGTGAAAATGAAAAAGGAAAGTGATATCAGTTGGCGAAGCGCTATCAGAAGGATGTCACTGCATGGGAAAATTGCTTATACAACAACGGCGGTGCTGATTTTTGGCGGTGCTCTTTTTTTCTTTTTATGCGAGTTTGGAAACAATGAAACAATGGCGCAGCTGCCGATGAGAAGCAAAGTGTTGGCATCGCTGATGCAGGCAGTTACTGCAAGGACAGCAGGATTTAATTCTATTAGCCAGAGAGGTATGACGGATGCCTCCAAATTTATGACTGTGTTGTTAATGTTTATCGGAGGTTCACCGGGCGGTACTGCCGGCGGTATCAAGACAGTAACCATGAG
>CAZCDP010000020.1:13895-15343 GCA_964497675.1 uncultured Candidatus Epulonipiscium sp. | reverse complement strand
TGGAACCCCGTAAAAGTAGCCATATTGATGCCCAATGGCCCCGGTGTGGATTCAGAAACAGCAATCATATCCGCAATCATGGCATTTGTGAACCAATCGTATTTATCTGCCAGACGGTAGAGGAAAGGAAGCGTGGCCAACCCGCCGCCTACAGAAAAAAGACCGATTTTAAAAAATTCATAAAATAACAAAACCGCTTCCATCATGCTTTATGAACCCCCTTTATGACAGGAATCAAAACCCCCAGCACACCAGCTGCCACCACAATGAGAACAGGGGATGGACTAATCAGAACAGAAATGAAAAAAACTGCCACTGCCAAAACACCGCAAAGCTTATCCACGACTGTTTTCTTCCACATTTTTATAACCGCATTGAGAATCAGTACACCGACTACAACACGAATAGCCCCAAAAGCGTGCTGTACAACTGCCAAACTGGAAAAATTACTAAGACAGGCAGCAATTATCATGACGATAACAAAAGAAGGAAACACCACCCCTGCCGTAGCAAAAACAGCACCAAAAACACCCCTTGTCTTATATCCTACAAAGGTAGCCGTATTAACGGCAATAATCCCCGGCGTACACTGTCCAATGGCGAAATAATCCAAAAGCTCATCCTCTGTGGCCCAATGCTTATTTTCCACCACTTCTTTTTGGAGCATAGGAAGCATGGCGTATCCCCCGCCGAAGGTGAACCCACCAATGCGGCAGAATGTGAAAAACATATCCCAAAGTTCCCTCATTCATTCACGACCTTCCCTCTTGTTCTCTCAAAATCAACCCTTCTATTTTTTTGCTTTCACACAGCTTTTACTTGTTTAAAAATTTCATCAGCTTCGAACAAACTCCCTGTCTTTCATCTGCTTACCCTTCTCTGCCTGCCTGAAGCTTTGCCGCCTGTTCCGTTGTAATGAGGGTATCCATAATTTCGTCCAAGTCCCCGTCCAGAACAGCCTCCAGACGATGAAGTGTCAATCCTACCCTATGGTCAGTCACACGCCCCTGGGGGAAGTTATACGTACGAATCCGCTCACTTCTATCTCCTGTACCCACTTGGGACTTCCTGTCCGCCGAAATTTCTGCATCATGCTTCGCCTGCTCCATTTCATATAATCTGGCGTAAAGCACCTTTAATGCCTGTGCCTTATTTTTAATCTGTGACTTTTCATTTTGACAAGATACCACAATACCCGAAGGAATATGTGTCACACGAACCGCAGAATCTGTTGTATTAACACACTGCCCACCATTCCCTGAGGAACGAAACACATCAATACGCACATCATTCCTATTCAAGTCCACGTCCACTTCTTCCGCCTCCGGCAACACCGCCACTGTTACGGTAGAGGTATGGATTCTGCCGCTGCTTTCCGTAGAAGGAATCCTCTGCACACGATGGACACCGCTTTCATATTTCAAGCGGGAATAGGCACCCTTGCCCTG
>CAZCDP010000020.1:0-13885 GCA_964497675.1 uncultured Candidatus Epulonipiscium sp. | reverse complement strand
TGCCCTGTATCATAAAAGAAACTTCCTTAAATCCGCCCAAATCGTTTTCGTTGGCGTTCATAATCTCTGTTTTCCATCTGTGCCGTTCTGCATAACGGGAATACATACGAAACAGATTTCCCGCAAAAAGAGCTGCTTCATCACCGCCGGCACCGCCTCTGATTTCCACGATAACGTTTTTCTCATCATTGGGGTCTTTTGGCAGTAACAGCAGTGTAATTTCTCTTTTCAGCTCTTCTATTTTTTCTTTGTTTTCCCTTAATTCTTCTTTTACCAGCTCCTTCATCTCGTCATCCAGATTCTCTCCTAGCATTTCCAAATTTTCTTCGATTTCTTCACTGACTTTTTTATATTCCTTAAACCTTTCCACAATCGGCGTCATGTCGCTGTAATCCTTCATCAGCTTACGCCATTCTGCCTGATTGGCAATCATATCAGGATCGTTTACCTTATCAGAAAGCTCCAGATATTTATTTTCAATCTCCGCCAAACGGTCAAACATAATTTCACCTCTTAACTTAATTTTTTCTTTGCCAGTACCACTCTGTCAAGGCCTGCCAAATCCTGCCGTACCTCTATGTTTTCAAACCCTGCCTCTGCCAAAAGTTCTGTCAAAGCACTAGCCTGATTATATCCTATCTCAAAAAAAATCCAACCCTGCTCACGCAGAAACAATTTACTTCCTTCAATGATTCTACGGTAAAAATCAAGACCATCTTTCCCACCGTCCAATGCCAGCCTCGGCTCATAATCCTTGACTTCCGTCATAAGCCCTTCCACATCCTCTGTGGGGATATAAGGTGGATTGGAAACCAGCCCATCCAGCTTTCCCAAAAGAGTTTTTGGTATTTTTTCAAATAGATTGCTTTGTATCCATGTGACCTCCACATGATTCCTTTTTCCGTTTTCTTTTGCAATGTCTAGTGCCACAGGGCTGATGTCCACCCCATAGGTTCGCAGTTTCCCATGATGTGCCAAGCTTATGGGGATACATCCCGTTCCTGTACCCATATCTAATAGGGTGTGCAGTTTCTCTTTTTTCCCGATTTCCAGAACTGCCTCCACTAAATTTTCTGTGTCTGCTCTGGGAATCAGTACCCCTTCCCGCACTAGAAAATCCAGCCCCATAAATTCACAATGCCCCAGCAAATACTGGGTCGGTGTTCCCTTCCTTCGCTTGTCCAGCAGTCTTTGGTAGCGTGCTTCTTCCTCGTCTATAAGAAACCTGTCATCTTGGGTAAAAAGCTGTACCTTGGTCAGGCCTGTCACCTCCATCAGCAAAAGTTCTGCGTCCAGGCTATAGGCTTCTATGTTTCCTTCCTTCAAAAACAGCTTGCCGTTCCGAAGAATCTCACCCACTGTTTTATTCCGGCTCATCCTCCAGCACTCCCTTCATGGCAGCAATTCCCGCTTCCATCTGACTTTCATCCGGCTCACTGGTGGTGATTTTTTGCAGACAAAGTCCCGGATAGCTAATGATAGCCACCAGCTTGCCGTCAGAACTGCCTGCCCATTTGATGACCTCATAAGAAATGCCCGCAATAAACGGTACAAGAACGATACGACTTGCCAACCGCAGAAGCAGATTGTCCGTACGCACAAAAAAGAACACAACCATACTAATAATCATAACAATAAGTAAAAAGCTGGTACCACAGCGTTTGTGCAGTCTGGTGCAGGTTTTTACATTCTCTACCGTCAGCGGCAGTTCTTTTTCAAAGCAATTAATGGTTTTATGCTCCGCACCATGGTACTGAAATACACGCTGGATTTCCTTCATTTTGGAGATAGCGTAAATATAAACCAGAAAAATAGCAATACGGATTAACCCTTCGATGATACCCAACGCCCATGTCGGCACAAGCTTGTAAAAAAAGCTGCCCAGCCAGACAGGAAGGAGAAAAAATAACAGAACACCCATCACAAGTGACAGTGTTACACTGAAATAAATCAGATAATCATTCATTTTATCCCCAAACTTGCTTTCCAGAAATTTATCAAATTTAGAAGGCTCACCTTCCTCTTCCATAATTCCCTCTCCTGCCAGTTCTGCGGAACGCATTAAAATCTTTGTTCCCATGACAAGGGAATCCACAAAAACAGCCATTCCACGAAAAATAGGAAGTTTAAAAAGGCCGCTCTTGCTGCCTAGGCCATTACAATTATTTTTTTCTACAGTGATACCGCCTTCGGGGTTTCGTACCGCCATGGCATATATCTTTTTACCTCGCATCATAACGCCCTCGATGACCGCCTGACCGCCAATATTTGTTCTTTTCAATGAAAATCCCCCTTCCGAGATTTTTCTTAGTTGCTGTTTTCAGAACTATTTTCAGGTAGAAAAAAAGGGCGGGATATGTACATCCACCCCAACCCTTTCAGCATATCTATATTATTTTCTGCCGTATTTTTTATTGAATTTTTCAACTCTACCGCCAGCCTCAAGTAAAAGCTTCTGGCTGCCTGTGTAGAATGGATGGCATTTCGAACAAACCTCGACTTTGATTTCTTCCTTTGTTGAGCCTGTCATAAATTCGTTACCACAGTTACATCTTACCTTAACCTGATTGTATTTTGGATGGATTCCTTCTCTCATTTCTTTCACCTCTTTCTGTTGATCAATAACTTTGCATTATTTAAAGACAACAGCAGTAGTATAGCATAATTCTGTTGAATTTGCAATATCTATACCAAAAAACCACCGTCTTTTTTTCAATTTCTATCGTTGTGTGCCAAGGCCTTTTCCAAAATTGGCAAGCGCTCTAAAAACTCATTATTATTTTTTGTTTTTCGCATCAAATCAATGAAACCTTCCGTCATTTCCATAGAAGTCAGCCGACCGGAAAGACGCCGTAATGTGTAAATACTCTCCAATTCTTCTTTTGTCATCAGCTTTTCTTCCCGCCTTGTCCCGGATTTCATGATGTCGATGGCAGGGAAAATACGCCGCTCAGACAATCTTTTGTCCAAAACCAGTTCCATATTTCCCGTACCCTTGAATTCTTCAAAAATAACTTCGTCCATTTTACTGCCCGTATCCACCAGCGCTGTGGCCAAAATAGTCAGACTGCCGCCGCCTTCAATATTTCTGGCTGCACCAAAAAAACGTTTTGGCATATAAAGTGCGGCAGGGTCCAGACCGCCGGACAGCGTACGCCCGCTTGGGGGAATGGTTAGGTTGTAGGCTCTTGCCAGACGGGTGATACTGTCCAGCAGGATGACCAAGTCCTTACCCTGCTCCACCATTCGTTTGGCACGTTCCAACACCATTTCTGCCACACGCTTGTGATGCTCCGGCTGTTCATCAAAGGTGGAATAAACAATCTCCACATTTTTCCCTTCGATGGAACGCTGAATATCTGTCACTTCCTCCGGTCGCTCATCAATCAAAAGCATGATAAGATTGATGTCTTTATGATTATGCGTTATGGCGTTCGCCATTTTTGTCAGTAATATGGTTTTACCCACCTTAGGCGGTGCAACAATCATACCTCTTTGTCCCTTGCCAATGGGTGAAATCAAGTCGATAATTCTTCCCGACAATTCCTCTCGAGAAGTTTCCAGAGAAAGCTTTTCCTCCGGATAAATAGGTGTCAGCTCCTCAAAATTAGGGCGTTTCGCCGCCTTTTCCGGATTGTCACCATTGACACCTTTCACATACAGCAAGGCACTGAATTTTTCATTTTCCTTCGCAACCCTAATGTTTCCTTTTACCGCATCACCGGTTTTCAGATTAAACCGACGGATTTGTGAAGGAGAAATATAAATATCACCCGTTCCCGGTAAAAAGTTTTCTGTCCTCAAAAAGCCAAAGCCGTCTGCCATTACCTCTAAAATACCTTCTTCCACAATACCGCTGTCCAAAGGATTTGTGGTTCCTGCCGTACTGCTTTGCATAACTGTTGCTTTCGGTTCTGTGTTTGATTCTTCTCCTTTTGGTTCCTCGGTTTTTAGCTCGGTTTTTTCCATGTTTTTCAATTCAAAACCATAAGTTGCAATATTTTTTACAGGATGCTTTTCCTGTGCTGTTTCCTGTGGGTTTTCTGCCCGGTTATCTTTTTCTGCAAGCTCTTTTATATGAGCGATTAAATCGCTTTTTTTCAAGGTGGTAACAGACTTCAAACCCATTTTTTTACCCATTTCCCGCAACTCCAGCAGGGTTTTCTTTTCTAGGTCCTGCTCCATAAATTCTCTCCAATCTATCACTGTTTGGGAATCTTCAACTGCTGTCCTTCATGGATCGGATCAGATTCCTTCAAGCCATTGGCTTCCAGAATTCTGGTAAAGTATGCACCGTTGCCATAAAAATGCTGGCTGATATCCCAATAAGTATCATTTAATTTTGTCGTATATGTTTCATATTTCCCGGATGCTGTCGACTTCGCTGTTTCGTCTTTTTTTGTTGTATCATTGTCTTCTTTTTTCAAAGCATTGCCGTCGGTTTCTTTCTTTCCTGTGGTTTCGCCACCCTTCAGAGCTTTAATCTCATCCTGTAACGCCAGATTTTCCAACTGTAATTCTTCATACTTCGTACTGATGTCCGTATGGGTGCTAATCTGTTCTTCTGCTCTTGCCAGATAATAGCTCTGGGAAATACATTTGAAAATCAGAAATAAGAATATCACAGCCGTTATGGCAATAGCGATGATACACGTTTTCCTTTTGTTACAGAAAAGGAAAATATCCTCCTCATCCTCAGCCTCTTCATAAAGACAATCCAAATTTTCTTTCTTTGCTCTTTCCTGTAAATCAAAATCTTCATACATATCATTTTTTTTGCCAAAGAAAGTTCCAATAAAACCTTCTTCCTCACCTCGTTCTGCCTTTTTAGATTTCTTTTTATGCTTCGATGGTACGTTTTCGATTTCCACCATTTTAGGTTTTCTATTGTCAGGTTTTATCTTCACAAGCTGAATCTCTTCCCCTTCGTCCTCATAGTCCATTGTATTCACAGGTTCTTCTTTCTTATGCCGTTTCACAGGCCTTTCCTCATCCTGCTCTACCTTTTTTGCCGCAGTATCGTTGGATGCAGCTTTCTTTCTCTGCTTTTTTAGCCGTTTTGGCGTATTGCGATGCTCATCGGCGGCAGGTTCCTGTGCCTCTTTCATTTCCCGGATTTCCTCATTCACTTGTTCCATTCTTGCCTGTCTGACCGCATCCAATTCCTCTTTTCTTGGGCGTTTGGTTCGATAAGCCACAGCTTCCGGGTCTTCATCCTTTTTCCCCATAAGGGGATGTGTCTGCATGAGAATATCCACAACCTCTTTGGGAAGGTCGTTATATAAATCTTCATAGTAGCTTTTTTCCACACTATCCAAGGTTTTTTCCGGTGTATCTATAGGTTCAGGATTGGTGTTATTATTCTCAATTTTTTCATTTTCCATACTTTTCCTCCGATTCTGTCTTTTGCAGTATCTTCAAGACGTTTCGTTTCTTTGTCCATGTGGACACAATGCTTACATTATATCCTACTTATTTTACATATACAAAGGAAAAGTGTCAACAATCTACAGGCTTTTTAACGTATTTGTAAGTTTTTTCATAAAATTCCCTTTTTCGATATTAAAAATAATAACCATCCTTTCGAGGAAAAAGCAGGGAAGAAACCTAGTTCCTACCCTGCTCCCCAGTTCTTTTTTATTTTACATCGGTTTTTTTTATCTACTTCATGGAAATGACAGTATGGATGCCATCAACCATACTTGGGACATATTCTATTGTCACCATATCGCCTTCTTTTTTCTTCAAAACAGTAAGCTGGTTCTTCACTTCTACTTCAAAAAGGTTTGCATTCCCTTCTAAGGCAATATAATAGAACGTATTTCCATCCACAACAATATCTTTTATCAAAACAATTTTTCCTGCTACCGTTTGTTTTTTTGTCGTATCCACGGTATCAATCCCACTGCCTGCCATAAGACCCTTATAAGCTTTTTCGCATTGTGCCACAGTATCTCCCGTTGCGACAATTTGATATTTCTCAATATTCACCATAGCATATTTTTTCACCAAGCCTGCACTGTCCTTCAATGCAAGGAAGTAGGTAGGCTCTCCGCCTATATTCAAAAGCAGAGGGAAGGTAGCGGTATACCCCAGATGCTGAACCTGCCCTTCCGCAGATGACATTGCAGAAATCTCTTTTGCCCCGGAAATCAGGTAATATTTCGTTTCCTTTGTCCTCTGGTTCATCAGCACGAAACCAACGATGGACTGGTCGCCGCTGACAGACGTTACACCGGTATAAACCCATACGTCATCGTTAATAGCAATATAGTTATATCCTTCTGTTGTTTGAAGGCAATCTCTCTGACCAAAAACACTATTGATATATCCATTTTTCAAGGTACCATGATAATCATACTGCTGTATAAGCAGTTCTGCATCATAAACCTTATCCACCCACTGAGGCACATCCGCAACATCGTAATAGGTGTGTTCCCCTGTTATAGCATTCAGTATCACTGCGCCCTTGATATCCGTACCGCCAAATAAACCAATGGTCCGCTTTTCCACAGGGCAAATCCAGCATGGTATTCCCTCATCGTTGATTTCAAAATTAAAACCACGGAACATATACGTTGGATAACAAAAGCGAAGATAACGGTTCAAATTTCTTCCGAAATGCTCGGACTGAGAATATTTAAGGCCATCCGGCAATTTCACTAACTCCACATCCTGTGTCGTCATATCGATACGAATATAGGCAGGAATTCCTGTTTTCCGATTCGTAATCCATTTGATGATATTGCCATATTCCAAGGGTGTCACACGGACAGGCTTGCTCTGATAATTAATTTGTGTAAAATAATTGCTGACCTCGTACTGGGAAACCATGTCTACCATGCTGCCCATTTCTCTTTCCGCCAGTTTTGATGCCACATCCTTATCCAAAATAGGAATCTGATTATAATTTACTTCTTGGATATCATCCTCAAAACGGCTTGTTTTAACATCCATAAGCTTATGGTATGCTCCTGCCCGTAAAATAGGGGAGGACAACAAACTGCCTCCCAAGTACAGCACCACCAGCGCCATAGGAATCAGCATAATCCGTTTGAAAAGTTTCATCTTTGAATATCGTTCCGGGTCACCTCGCACAAAAGCAATGCTTTTAAAAATTGACCAAGCGTTGATAACAACGGCAACGGCAATAGCAACAACAGAAAACAACCAAAAATCATTGGATTGTAAATTGATGGCAGGCAGATAATTATAAAACATCACTGCCCAGACAATCAAAGTCAGTACAATCGACATTATTTTCTTTTTACTCATATACATTCTCCATTCTGTTTTACAAACACTATGTATTTTTATTGTCTTATCCCTATACGATAAAAAATAGTAATGTATTACGCAAGGAATAACCATCTGTCTGAATTATCCTCTTTACATATTTCCAAATATTAATTATACTATACTATATTTACATAATAAAAGAAACGTATAGCAGGATTATGGAAAAAGTGCTTTTAGGTTGAAACAAACTCCCATAAAAATCGTATCATTTATTTAAGGAAGTGATTCTATGAAAATAGAAAAAATTAATGAAAACCAAATTAAATTAATACTGACACAGGCTGATTTGACAGAACGTGACATTAAACTAGAGGATCTGACATCCCCCTCTGAAAAAACCCAAGGGCTTTTTCGAGAAATTATGGAGCATGCTTTTACGGAGTGCGACTTCGTTTCCGAGAACACCCCACTTATGGTAGAAGCCGTTCCCGTTGGTATGAATGATTTGATGATTATTGTGACCAAAATCGAAAGCAAGGATGCAGGTACCAACAGCTTTAAATTAGTATCCCAATCCAAGGAATTACGTCGGTTCAAAAAGAAGCCCCTTGCAGACTTTGAGCCGGAAACAAGTACAAACAGCGATATTTTGATTTATTCCTTCAACGCACTGGATGATGTCATCGACCTTAGTGTCCGTTTGTCTAATGCCTACCATGGTTCCAGCGCCTTATACAAAAATGAAAGCAGATATTTTCTGATTTTACAGAATGATACCTCTTTCGATGAGGTAAAAACAGAATCTCTGGAACTTGTTTTGGGAGAATACGGCGAAAAACATATTTCTTCTCCCCTTTCCAAATACTACCTTATGGAGCATGGCGAACCAATTCTTAAAAACAAAGCCATCAAAGTTTTGGCAAAAAGTTTTTCTGAATAAAGAACCTCAAGGGCAGGGTGAAAATCCTGCCTTTTTTTCGCATAAATTTCAGAAATCTGTAAACTTCCCAATACAATATAGTACCCTTTTATAACAGCCTTGAGCCATTGGCCTCCAGTTCAAATCTAATATCCAAAAATTCTGCTGCTCTCCTGCACATCAGCATACGCACCAAAAATATTTCAAAATAATCCATCACAGAACAAATTTTGGTGTCAATTTTCATTTCCAGTCTTACAACACGATTCTCTGCTTCAATGACCAACCTAGATTTTTCAACGGCATAATTCACCCGGTCATGGATATCAAATTTTGCAAAATCCTTGTTTCGCACACGGCTTCGGCGTACATCGGTTTTATCCGCCAAAATCAAAGCCGCCGAAATGGGACTCACTGTGATTCCCGCATCTTCATCATGGTTTCCCACAGCCCCCACCACATCAGCGATTTCGCTTGGGTTCATATCCATTTTCGTCAATATGGTAAAAGCCATAATAGCTCCCGTCTGGGCGTGTTCCACACGGTTTACCACATTCCCGATGTCATGGATATACCCTGCAATTTTTGCCAACTCCACCGTCCTGTCGTCATAGCCCAAACACTGCAATATTTGTGCCGCCGTATCGCTGACCTTCATGACATGGGCATAAGAATGCTCTGTAAACCCTAGGACACCCAAAAGCTCATTTCCTTTTTTGATATAAGTATTAAATTCTTCATTTTCTCTGATATCTTGAAATGTAATCGTTTCCATAGTTTATCCCCTTTTTTCCTTTGTTGTTTTATTATAACCAAAAAAAAGATTTTTGTGTGTTAAATTATGGTTACATCCAATCTGTCCCATAAACCAAAAAGACCATTTTCCGAATACACGGAAAACGGTCTTTTTTTCTGAAAGATTGTATTATAACAAGCTTCCGATTGACATAAATAATGGAGCAAATACTAGAGATACAATGGTCATAAGTTTAATCAGGATGTTGATTGATGGGCCTGATGTATCTTTGAATGGGTCACCTACGGTGTCACCAACAACGGCTGCTTTATGAGCCTCACTGCCTTTTCCGCCGTGGCTGCCTTCTTCAATATATTTTTTCGCATTATCCCATGCACCACCGGCATTGGACATAAAGATAGCCATTAAAACACCTGTAACCAATGCACCAGCCAAAAGTCCGCCCAAAGCAGAAGGTCCAAGAAGAAGGCCAACTACGATAGGAGCCGCAACTGCCATGATGCCCGGAACAAGCATTTCTTTTAATGCTGCTGTTGTAGAAATTTCAACACATTTTTTGTAGTCAGGTTTTCCGGTACCTTCCATAATGCCAGGAATTGTACGGAACTGATGTCTTACTTCTTCAATCATCTGGAATGCTGCTTTACCAACAGACTGCATGGTAAACGCTGAAAAAAGGAATGGCAGCATACCGCCGATAAATAAACCAATGATTACTCTTGGTTCCAGAATACTGATTTCTCTTAAAGAAACTGCTTCTGCATAAGATACAAAAAGAGCAAGTGCTGTGAGTGCTGCGGAACCGATTGCAAAACCTTTACCCATAGCAGCTGTTGTGTTACCAACTGAATCAAGTTTATCTGTAATTACTCTTACAGAATGGTCAAGGCCGCTCATTTCCGCTATACCGCCTGCGTTATCCGCAACGGGTCCATAAGCATCAACCGCAACGGTAATACCTGTTGTGGAAAGCATACCTACTGCTGCAAGAGCAATACCATAAAGACCGCTTACCGTAAAGGCAACAAAAATACCAACACAAATTAAGATAATGGGAATCGCTGTGGATTCCATACCAACAGCAAGACCGCTGATAATGGTTGTAGCAGGGCCTGTTTCAGACTGGTCTGCAATTTTCTTTACAGAAGCATAATCACTAGATGTATACACTTCTGTGATAATACCAATGAGTAAACCAACAATCAAGCCGGCAATAACTGCAACTGCTGCTTTGAAATCACCAAAGAAAGCTTTGCTTAATGCCAAAGATGCAATGATTACAAGAATACCGGAAGAATAAGAACCGGCTTTTAATGCCTTGTGAGGGTTGGAATTGTCATCGCCTTTTACAAAGAAAGTACCAATGATAGAAGCTAAAATGCCAACTGCTGAAAGTGCCAGAGGGAAGATTGCCCCCTCTGCATTGAAGTATACAATGCCCAGTGTGATTGCGGAAACGATAGAGCCAACATAGGACTCGAAAAGGTCTGCACCCATACCTGCAACGTCACCTACGTTATCACCTACGTTATCGGCAATAACAGCAGGGTTTCTTGGGTCGTCCTCGGGAATACCAGCCTCAACTTTACCAACAAGGTCTGCACCTACGTCAGCAGCTTTTGTGTAGATACCACCACCAACACGTCCGAATAAAGCGATGGAAGATGCACCAAGGCTGAAGCCAGAAAGCACATTCACATCTTTTGTGATGATATAAACCAATCCTACGCCCAGAAGGCCAAGTCCTACAACGGACATACCCATAACTGCGCCGCCGGAAAAAGCGATGGAAAGTGCCTTGTTCATACCGCTCGTCTTTGCTGCATTGGCTGTTCTTACGTTAGCCTTTGTTGCAACATTCATACCGAAGTAGCCTGCCAGTGTGGAAAAAACAGCGCCTACTACGAAGCAGATAGCTGTCCGTAGACCGATACCAAAACAAATAATCAGAAATAAAACGGCTACAAAAATAACAAGAATTTTGTATTCAGCTTTCAGGAATGCATTTGCGCCTTCTCTGATTGCAAGCGCAATTTCTTTCATCTTGTCGGTTCCTTCTTCTTCTTTGCTGACCTTTGCCGCAAGGACAAAAGCAAACACCAGGGCAAGAACTCCTAACACTGGTGCCGAATAAATCATGTTCTCCATTTGAATCCCCCTGTTTCTTTATACATGTGATAGTTTATATAAATTAATGCTCTTTAAGCAGCCCCCCACACTTTGAAGTCGCTGTAGATGTTGCTTAAAAAACAAATAATACAATGAAAGCAAGCAATTAAGCTGACGTTTTGAAAACATCAGCTTCTATTTGTTCTTTTTTCTAATATATTTTCAGTATATCATATATTTTTATTTATGGAACAGAAAAACAGAATCTTGTATTCTGTATACATTATCTCTCCCAATGTAAAAAATTCCACTATGCTGTGCTATAAATGTTATTATAAACAATATTTTACACATTACCATAACCACAATACACTAAATTTCCCATACAATTTTGTTATAATGTAACAATTAAATGCGAATTAGACGCAAATGATACGTATCCGCTTTTCTTTTTTCACAATTCTTCCCTAGTTTTTTTCCATATCCTTATATAAAATAAATTTTATGCATCAATGTATTGGTGGCTTTTTCGTCTATATTGTATAAAATGATAGAATACAACTCCTTTTAGCAGAGAAATTTTGCTATCAACGGTAGAGTCAAAACAGAAATTGCGGTAGAAACAAAAACAAATTCCGAAGCACGTTTTCCGTCATTCCCGTAATCTTCTGCAAAGGATGGCAGTGCCGCCGCCGCTGGTGTCGCCATAAGAATGACTAAAACGCTCAGAGAAACACCGCTCATAAATGTGCCAACTAAAACTTTGGTCAAAAGCGGCATCACAATTAGGGTAAAGAAACTGAATATATAAATGGTTTTATCCTTTAATACCTCATCCACCTTTGCCACAGCCAGAAGGGAACCAATCACAATCATAGAAAGACATACCGTTGTACTAGCGGAAAATTGGAGTGCGTTATAGATAGGCTCCGGCAATGTAATGGATTTTACGAAACAGATAAACCCTATGACCGCCGAAAGACAAATCAGATTGATAAAAGCATCCCGCAGCATACGTGCCGGTGTTTTGGCATTGCCGCCGGTTTTATAGGAAAACAGAGCAGAGCAAGCCGTAAACAGATATATATTGCTGGCAAACATAACCGCCACACAAAAAATCAGCCCTTTTTCTCCAAACATAGCCATAACAAGAGGCTGACCCATAAAGATTACATTGCTGTATACACCACCGCCGGAAAAGAGCCCTAGTTCAGGGAAATCCATTTTTAGTAACTTGCCCACAATCAAAAATAAAATGGTACCTACGATACACATCATAAAGGTTCCACCGCAAGCCTTCAAAAATCCAATGAGGATTTCATGAGAATACTCCCTCTGCATCAAAACAATCATATTAGCAGGCACAGCAACCCGTGTCAGCACCACTGACAACCCCTTAGCATTGCTCTCCGACAAATAATTTTTTTTACTTAAAATAAAACCTACTATCATAAGTAATACCATAGTAAGTAACTGATAAACAACTGATAAAACCACTCTTCTCAAACCTTTCTTCCCCATAGGAAATGCATCGTTCCCATTTTACGGAAAACCAAGTCCTTCTCCCATGTATATGTAATAAATTCCTTCAACCTATAAAATATAGCATATCCCCGTTCTCTAGTCAACAATAACCCAAGCCGCCGCCCTCCTGTTATGTCCTTCCATTCTTTTTTACACCGCCGTAGGCTCCTTCGCCTCCACATTAATCCATTTTGTCAGCTTTTTCATCTCAGCGATAATGAAGCATAATATAATGATACCCGCAGTCAAATCAGCAGCAGCTCCTGCCACAAGAACGCCGTCCAATCCCCAAAACAAAGGGAGTATCACAATGAGCGGAATCAAAAGTATGACTTGGCGGAGCATAGATAAAACGCTGGCCTTCACCGCCTGACCTGATGCCTGAAAATAGCCGGTGGAAACAATCTGTGCCCCGGAAACAAATATGCCAAACATATAAATTCTCATGCTTTTCACTGCAAAATCCATAAACACACTGTCCTGAGAGCCAAAAATTCGCAAAATATACTGTGGAAAAAAGACACAACTTACCCAGCCCAGTATAGAAAAGGCTGTCGCCACTCCCATTGCCAGAAGGTATGCTTCTCGAATACGCTTCGGTTTTTTTGCACCGTAATTAAATCCCACAATAGGCTGTGCGCCGGTGCTGATACCGATATTAATGCCAATTAATATGGCACTGACCTTCAGCACAATACCCATGGCGCTCAAGGCTATATCACCGCCGACCTCAGAAAGATTCCCATAATGAACCAAGGTATTATTCAAAATAACTTGAAGCATCGTGTTGGCTACCTGCACAATAAAACTGGATACGCCCAGTGCCACAAACCCACGGATTAGCTTCCAATCTGGTTTCAGATATTTCTTTTTTAAACGCATATTGCCTTTGTTTCTGAAATAATAAACCAAGACAATGGCAGA
Organism: uncultured Candidatus Epulonipiscium sp.; assembly: GCA_964497675.1. Taxonomy (GTDB): domain Bacteria; phylum Bacillota; class Clostridia; order Lachnospirales; family Anaerotignaceae; genus CAZCDP01. Next base: position 413 of record CAZCDP010000020.1, on the reverse strand, counting down.
TATAATCTGTGACGTAATTGTGGCGATCGCCGCCCCTTTTACACCCCAGTCCAGTACAAAAATATATATAGGATCCAGAACTAAATTTAACACTGCTCCCACAAGCATACTAAGCATTGCAACCTTGGGACTGCCATCCGTACGTGCCATATTGGAAAGCCCTGCCCCAACCATCATAAAAGGCACACCCAAAAGAATAATAGCACTGTAATCTCTGGCATAAGGCATCACTGTTTCCGTAGCACCAAAAATTTGAAGCATCGGCTCAAATGCAACAAAACAAACGATACAAAGCAGAATGCCTGCCACCACCAATATGGTTGCCATATTGCCCAATACGTTTTCTGCCACATCAAATTTTCCTTCTCCCAGCCTGATAGCGGCATAGGCACTGCCACCGGCACCGATAAGCA
>CAZCDP010000019.1:14401-15469 GCA_964497675.1 uncultured Candidatus Epulonipiscium sp. | reverse complement strand
AACAATTCATTAGTATGATTGATATTTTTATTGGGATTGCAGGGTTTTTGGGGCTTACGGGGATTGTTGCGTTTTTACAGACTATACCTGTAAAGATGATATTGCTTTTGTTGGAAGCTGTGCAGATGAGTGTGGGTTTTGTTTTGCTGATTCTCCTGAAACGTCATATGGAGCAGGGAACCATGATATTGTTAGAGAATCATGGGCTGGTTATGAAATCCGGAAGCATACTTTATGGAATGTTAATTGCGCTCATACTCATTTTTACGTATTCTGTAATTGGTATTCCTGTGGGTGCGGGCTTACTACTCCTCGGGCATATTGCTATTTCTGTTGGCAGGATTCCTATGGCCGTTTTTTTAGGCTACCTGCTTATGGAGCGGCTTTCAATTCGTGGATATACGGTTTTGTACTATTTTGTAGGCGGTTTTATCATGTTTTTTTGTGAAAGCGTTTATGCCGTAGGCGGTGCTTTTATATTTTTTATTTTCCCTGTACTTGGCCTTGGGACATTTTTTGTACTGATTTTAGAACGTGTCTTTTATAAAACAAGTTATCCCGTTAGATTTAGGACAAAAGCAGGGCAAGAACCCTTTGACAGGAAAAAAATTCGGGATATAATAACAAAAGGACTATAAATAAAGGGTGTAGATAAAGTTACACTCTCTCTTGGAGGTTTTACCTCCAAACCACCATGCGGGTTTCACCCTAGGCCCATAACGGAAAACTACGTTTTCCTAGAGTACCGGCAAGAAGACCGGATGCCCATAGGGCGGATTTGCGGAGCAAATTGCTGAAAAAGAGAAAATCATGGTGTGGGCAAACCCTACGGTTTTGTATGTTATTTGACAGTCTGTATAAATAAAGCATTTTGTATAGAAAGATATTTGGAGGCAGGCATGGAAAAAACAAAAGATGATATTTTGATACTGGCAATCGAAAGCTCTTGTGACGAAACATCGGCGGCGGTGGTCGCCGACGGACGGCATATGCTCTCCGGCGTTGTCGCGTCACAGGTGGATATCCACGCGGTTTACGGCGGCGTTGTGCCGGAGATCGCGTCGAGGG
>CAZCDP010000019.1:13267-14391 GCA_964497675.1 uncultured Candidatus Epulonipiscium sp. | reverse complement strand
TCAAACATTATTTCATCTCAGATAGATTTGCATACCCTTTATGGCGGCGTTGTGCCGGAAATTGCATCCCGAAAACATATTGAGAATATCGATAGCGTGATTACGGAGGCTATGAAGCAGGCAGATGTGGGCATGGAGGACATGGATGCCATTGCGGTGACCTATGGCCCCGGCTTAGTCGGTGCGTTGTTGGTTGGCTTGGCGGAGGCAAAGGCACTGGCTTTTGCTGCGAAAAAACCTCTCATTGGTGTGCATCACATTGAAGGGCATATTTGTGCTAATTATATTCAAAATACTGAATTTGAGCCGCCTTATATTGCATTGGTAGTGTCTGGCGGACATTCCCATTTGGTTTATGTAGCGGATTATGGAAAATACGAAATTTTAGGCAGAACAAGGGACGATGCGGCAGGTGAAGCCTATGATAAGGTAGCAAGAGCCATTGGTATGGGGTACCCCGGCGGGCCGAAAATTGATGCGGCAGCAAAAAAAGGAAATCCAAAAGCCATTCCTTTTCCCAGAGTTTTTCTGGAAGAGGATAGCTATGATTTTAGTTTCAGTGGTTTAAAATCCGCTGTATTGAATTATGTCAATAAACAAAAAATGACAGGACAGGAGATAGTGCCTGAGGATGTAGCGGCAAGCTTTCAGCAGGCAGTTGTTGAAGTGCTTGTGGGTAAAACCATGAAAGCGGCCAAGGAACGGGGAATGGAAAAAATTGCTCTGGCAGGCGGTGTTGCTTCTAATAGTGCATTGCGCCAAAAAATGCAGGAAGCCTGTGATGAGGCAGGCTATGAACTGAATATTCCTGCTCCTATATTATGTACAGACAATGGAGCCATGATTGGCTGTGCTGCATATTATGAATATATCAATGGGATTCGGGACGGGCTTGACCTCAATGCCAATCCAAATCTAAAGTTGGGCGAACGATAGGAAAAAGGGAAGCGCAAACAATGTGCCTCCCTTTTCTACCTATTTATAAATAAATATAACTTTAATTACAGAATGAGGAGGAATTCGTATGGCGGGAATTTTATCAAGATTTAAGACGATTATGGAATCAAATATCAATGCACTTTTAGATAAAGCTGAGGATCCTGTAAAAATGGCGGATCAGCTGG
>CAZCDP010000019.1:12868-13257 GCA_964497675.1 uncultured Candidatus Epulonipiscium sp. | reverse complement strand
AGAGATTTGGAAGATGATTTGGGGAAAGTCAAGGCAGAAACCGCATCAATTATGGCAGAGGAAAAAAGAGCAAAACGGGCTTATGATGATTGTCTTGCAGAGGTGGAAAAACTTCAGAAATATGCAGAAATGGCAGTTATGAAGGGTGCTGATGGAGATGCCAAAACATTTCTTTCGCAGAAGGCGGCTAAGGCGGAAACGCTGACGAGTTTGAAAACAGCTTATGAACTGGCATTGACAAATGCGGAAAAAATGAAAGAAATGCATGATAAGCTGACAGAGCAAATTCGGGAAATCAGTGTGCGTAAGGCAAGTATTAAAGCAAAGGCGGCTGTGGCTAAAACACAGGAAAGAATCAATAAAATGGGCCAGAGCATCAGTGGTGCGGC
>CAZCDP010000019.1:2015-12858 GCA_964497675.1 uncultured Candidatus Epulonipiscium sp. | reverse complement strand
ATAGCATCCTGCATCAATTAATAACTCAATGTTATCAATTGATGGTGCTTCTCTCATATCATCTGTTTCAGGCTTAATTATATAATCTTTCAGCCTTTGATAAGCTGGAGGAAAAAGTAAACCGAAAAATGGACGAAGCAGAAGCAATGCACGAACTGAATGCCCAAAAATCAGGTATTGAAGATCTTATGAGCAAATATGACAAAGAAGAAGCACCTGCCCTAGAGGATGAATTGGCAGCGTTAAAAGCAAAATTAGGTAAATAATTTTTTGAGGTGAGTATAGATGGCTTTGTTTGGAAATCAGTTCAGCAATGTAATTGAATGGCAGGAAGATAATGACGAAGTAATTTTTTGGAAATGGTCTAATAAAGAAATTAAAAAAGGCAGTCGTTTAATCATTAAGCCGGGACAGGATGCAATTTTACTGTATAATGGAAAAATAGAAGGCATATTTACGGAAGAAGGAAATTATGAGGTGGAATCTCAGATTATCCCTTTTCTTAGTACATTAAAGGGCTTTAAATTTGGTTTTAACAGCGGAATCAGAGCGGAAGTGCTTTTTGTAAATACCAAGGAGTTTACCATTAAATGGGGTACACGTTCCAGTATTAATATCCCCTATGCCGGGCTTCCGGGGGGGCTTCCTGTCCGTGCTTTCGGTAATTTTCATATGAAGGTTTCAGATTACATACACCTTATTGACACCATTGCGGGTGTAAAGGTCAGCTACTCTGTGGATGAAGTGAAAACAAGGATATTGGGTATTCTTGACCAGCTTTTGATGAAGTGGATTGTCAAAGAAGGAAAGGATATGTTCAATTTACAGGCCAATGCCTATGACATTGCAGAGGGTATGAAAATGGATTTGGATATGGAACTGATGAAAATCGGAATGTCTGTAACAGGACTCCAGATTGCCAGCTTCAACTATCCGGAAGAGATACAGAATAAAATCGATTCTGCTGCGGCTTATACCATGGTAGGGGATATGGGAAAATATCAGATGGGAAAAATGGCTGATTCCATGACTTTAGAAGGTGGCGGCTCAAGCGTGGGTAATGCTATGGGCACAGGCTATGGCATGGCAGCAGGTATGAAAATGGCAAACGAGATGTTTCAGAATACACCGCAAAACGCAGAAAAGCCGAAAAGCAGAAATGTTTGTCCGAAATGTGGTGCTTCTGTAGAATCGGATGATAAATTCTGCGGTTCTTGTGGAGAAAAGCTAGGGGGCGGAGGTTTTTGTCCAGAATGTGGTGGTAAAATTGTGACAGGCGCAAAGTTTTGCCCATCTTGCGGAAAGGCATTATCAGAATAAAAACAAACAGGGTGAAGACAATATCAGACTGTAGACAAAGCCATTTAAAAGTATGAGTGCTGCCCACATCAGGACTTTCTCTTCTCGGTATTTACTCCGCAAATCCGTCCTATAGGCATCCGGCCTTCCTGTCGGTATTCTTAAAAAGAGCAAGAAAACGGATTTTTTTGTTATGGGTTGCGGGTGAAACCTTCATGGTGATTTGAGGCAAAGCCTTAAGATTTTGACTTTGTCTACACCTTCGATCATATCTTTGTCCTGTTCTATTTTAATTTATGGAAGGTTCTTTACATATTTTAGGATGGATTCTATTTCTTTTAACTCTTTGATTTCATAGGTTATAATGGAATGCCATCGCTATGGATACCAGGTTATATGACGGATTAGGTCTTTTTCATATTTTTGCCACAAGCGGTGATTAATATGGCAATATATTTCTTGGATTTTACTGTTCTTTTTTATTTGACAAAATGCGACATCCAAGGAAACGGCAGTTATACCATACCGCCGTCAATCGTTATAATTTGACCAGTAATAAAGGAAGCTTCATCACTAGCGAGAAACAGGGCTAGTTTTGCAACTTCCTTGGTTTTTCCGAAGCGCATTAAGGAAATTTCTTCTGTCAACTCTGCTTTTTCTGTTTCATCGAGCCATTTGTTCATCTGGGTATCTATAACGCCACAGCTGATAGCGTTGACACGGATACCAGAAGGACCTACTTCTTTTGCCATAGCTTTTGTAAAAGCATTGACCCCGCCTTTGGAAGCGGAATAAACGGCTTCACAAGAGGCTCCTTTTTCACCCCACATAGAAGAAATATTAAGGATGATACCCTCATGGTTACGCACCATGGAAGGAAGGGCAAGGTGGGTACAGTTAAAAACCGAGTAAAGATTAACCGACATCATGTGCTGCCAGTTTTCTGGGTGCATATCAGAAAAAAGCCCCAGCCAGGAAATACCCGCGTTGTTGATTAAAATATCTACATTACCAAATGTATATTTGATTTCATCAAAGAGCCTTTCACAGGCGTCATATTGGGAAACGTCTGCCAAAACCTGATGGCAGGAAATTCCTTCCCTTTGAAATGATTCATAGGTTTCGTTTAATTCCTCTTTACTTTTAGAAGCGTTCAGTACGATGTTGCAGCCTGCTTTTCCGAAGGCTTCTGCAATGGCTTTACCAATGCCTCGGGAGGAACCTGTTACCAGCACAGTTTTACTACATAAATTCATGTATTTTCCGCCTTTCTGTTTTGTGACCTGCCTTTACAGCGGGAGAATCTCTTTTATTTTAAATGAATTGTCGGAAATAAACAAGGCTGGAAATGGGTTTTGCTGGACTTTTTGATGAACTTGAGCGTATAATGTTTTTTGAAACGATACTTATGTCTGAAAAAAGGAAAAAGAATTTTTGAAGAAGGAAGGGCAAGTTATGTTAAATGAATTGCGCAACAAGGAACTGCGGATGGTAGAAATGTTTTCTTTTTCCGCCAAGATTTTCAGAGAAAATTTGGTGCCGATTTTATTTATTACGATTCTGGTATTTTTCCCCATCAGTATCGTGCTGAATATTGTCACCACTCAGATTGATCAGAGTTTGAGCGTATTGCATGGTGCGACGGTCGTTAACGGCACAGGGCTGATGATGAAAAATGAAATCACAAAACTGATAATCTATCTTTTGGTGATGATGATTTTGTTTGTTTTTTTAGAACCTCTTGGCATCATTTCTGTGGCAAAAGGGGCAGAAAAACGGATTTGCGGGGAGGATGTCCATTATGGTGAAATCATTCTGTACGCATTGAGCAAAGGGCCTTCCATTATCCTGACAGGAATCCTTTATACGTTTTTTGTTGGTTTGGCATCTATTCTCTTTTTTCCTGCTATTTATTTAGGCATTATTTGGGGGTTTTATGTGTATGCCATTGGCCTTCGGGATAAAAGTGGTTTAGATGCCCTCCGGTATAGCAGAAATTTGGTTCGAGGAAGATGGTGGCTGACTTTTGGAATTTTTCTCGTATTAGGTTTGTTGACCAGTGCTTTTACCTATGGCATTGATGTCATTTGTATGGCAGGCTCCGGAATGTTTTTTATGGACGTCCTTTCTTCTGTACTCGTTTATATCATACAGGCTTTTGTTATGACATTCATGACTGTCTGGTTTATAAATAGAGAGTATTTGATAGAAAATGATGGGTTTAACGGCTGTATGCAGGCGGTTTGTAAGGGACGAAGTGAAAGTCCTTGGAAAGATTGGAATGATGAAGAAAAGAAGAATTTTTTTGACCTTGAACAGGATGGCCTTAACGAAAAAGAGAAACCCAAACAGGATGACCAGTCTGATGATAAAAGCCAATTTTAAAAAATGATAGATGAAAACATATATTATAAAAATATTTAAAACGGCTTATTTTTTGATGGATTGGCTATTAGGAATACAGTCTTATTTATGGCTGCAGGAATCTGATGAAAGGATATAACGTTCAGTATCATACAATATCAATAAAAAGTGTGGGCTGGTTTATATGAAAAATCCATATTATCTTGTATGCTTCCTAGTTTTCTGTACAATATGGATAAAAAACTAAATTAGTTTAGTCAAAAAAATATAAGGATTCCCTATGAAAAGAGGAGGGAGTCTGATATAATGAGTCCCGTATTACTAATATTTGTTACAATATAGGAGAGATGATTGATGTATTCCAGTCAAAAGGGGTTTACCCAAGAAGAATTAAAATACTTAATGCTTTTATCACAAAAGTATACCAATATCAATAGCGCCAGTTCTGAAATTATTAATCTGAAAGCAATCCTTAATTTGCCCAAGGGAACGGAACATTTTGTTTCTGATATTCATGGAGAAGTGGAATCTTTCAGCCATGTGCTGAAAAATGCTTCCGGTGTTATCAAAAATCAAATTAGTGCCATTTTTGGTTCCAGCCTGCGGGAAAGTGAAAAAAAATCATTGGCAACGCTTATCTATTATCCGGAAAAGAAACTGGAGCAAATTTCTAATACAGAAGAGGACTTAAATGACTGGTATAAGATTACACTGCATCGGCTGGTTGAAATTTGTAAGGTGGTTTCTTCTAAATATACCCGATCTAAAGTAAGAAAAGCCCTTCCTATTGAATTTGCTTACATTATTGAAGAATTGCTTCATGAGGACAGCGTAAGCCGAGATAAACAAATGTATTATAACGAAATTATCGATACCATTATTGACCTTTATCAGGCAGACCGCTTTGTTATTGCTTTGGCCCATTTGATTCAGCGTCTGGCCATAGACCAGCTTCATGTTATCGGTGACATTTATGACAGAGGTCCCAATGCAGCAAAAATTATGGATATTCTTTCTAATTATCATTCCGTAGACATTCAATGGGGGAATCATGATATTTCATGGATGGGTGCAGCGGCAGGCTGTCAGGCACTGATTTGCAATGTGCTGAGAATACAGGCACGTTATTCTAATCTTGACACCGTTGAAGAAGATTACGGCATTAACCTAATTCCCCTCGCTACCTTTGCGATGGAGAAATATGCAAATGATCCCTGTGTAAGTTTTGCACCGAAAAGTGCAGATGATGTGCTTTCTGATAAAGACTTTAAGCTCATTGCAAAAATGCATAAGGCTATTTCTATCCTGCAATTTAAAATGGAAGCACAAATTATTAAACGACATCCGGAATTTAAAATGGAAAACCGTCTTCTTTTGGATAAAATTGACTATGAAAAAGGTACCATTGAAATTGATGGCATTACATATGAAATGAACGATATGAATTTCCCTACCATTGACCCCAAAGACCCTTATGCATTGTCAGAGGATGAACAGGAAGTCATGGATAAAATCAAATCTTCTTTTGTAAACAGCGAGAAACTACAGGAGCATGTTCGTGTTCTTTACAGTAAGGGAAGTATGTATCAGATTTTCAATTCCAATTTGCTTTTTCACGGGGGTATCCCCATGAATGGTGATGGAACGCTGAAAACGGTAACCTTCCGTAACAAAAAATATAAGGGAAAAACATATCTGGATGCGGTGGAAAGAACAGTGCGAGAAGGGTATTTCAATACCCCTCATACCGAAGGCAAGCGGGAATGTATGGACATTATCTGGTATTTATGGTGCGGCGAGGATTCCCCCCTCTTTGGCAAAAAGAAAATGACCACATTTGAACGGTATTTTATCGATGATAAAACAACTCATCAAGAAATCAGTAACCCTTACTATACCTTGCGAAATGAAGAAAGCATCTGTAAAATGATATTGGCAGACTTCGGTTTGAACCCCGAAACATCTCATATCATCAATGGTCATGTACCGGTGAAGGTTTCCAAGGGGGAAAGCCCGATTAAGGCAAATGGTAGACTTTTTGTTATTGATGGTGGTTTTGCAAAGGCTTATCAGAAAGTAACAGGGATTGCCGGCTATACGCTGATTTATAATTCCCATGGATTGGTTCTTGTTTCCCACGAACCGTTTGAATCTACAGAGATTGCCATTGCGGAAGAAAAGGATATCCTTTCTTCTACGGTTGCGCTGCAGTATACCCAGGACAGAATCCGTGTTGGGGATACGGATATTGGAAAAGCCATCCAGACTAATATCTATGAACTGGAAAAACTTTTATATGCATATCAGAACGGTATCATAAAAGAACAATAATAAAACTTGAAAAAGCCACTTTGATATATGAAGTGCACCCCTTTAGTTAGACAGTATGATAGACTGAAAACAACTAAGGGGGTATTTTTATGTCAAGAGGTGTACAAAACAAAAGATACACAGACGAATTTAAGCAAAAAGTAATGGATGATGTGTTGCATAATAAACGTAGCTATAGAGAAATACAACAAAAATATGATTTGTCAGATAAAAGAGTGCAAAACTGGGAGCGAATATATTTGTATGTAGCGAATTTCTGTTTGGTGCGTGTCTGATTTCAGTTTATTGAAAAACATATTGTCTTTTTGGGGTAGAATTTGACGATGAAAAGATAGGAAATTAGGGATAAAAATGGTGTATAGTTAATATGTAAAAAAAATACCAGAGGAGGATAATCATGAACATCAACTTCCGAAAAAAAAATACGACCCTGGTTGTCAATATATGCGGCGAGATAGACCACCATACTGCAGAAGAAATACGAGGGAAGATAGAAAAAGAATTTTGGAAACTACACGGTAAAAATATTATATTCAACTTTAAAGACGTGACATTTATGGATAGCTCCGGTATCGGCATGATTATTGGACGATACAAACATACAGTTGGGCTGGGCGGCAAGACAGTAGTTGCCTGTGCCAATGAAAAAGTGGGGCGGATTTTTCAATTATCCGGGCTATTTCGGATTATACCAAATTACAGGACAGTGGAAGAGGCCCTTGAGCAAACAGAAAAGGGGAGATTTTGATGGGTTACGATAATGAAATGAAATTATGTTTTGCAGCAAAATCGCAGAATGAGGCCTTTGCAAGAGTAACAGCAGCAGCTTTTGTATCACAGCTGAATCCAACATTGTCAGAGATATCAGATATCAAGACAGCGGTTTCAGAAGCAGTGACAAATGCCATTATACATGGTTATGAAAATGGAGAGGGAACTGTAGAGTTATGTTGTACTTATAAAAAGAATACAGTTTACATAGAGATTGTAGACCGAGGAAAAGGCATTGATGATATTGAACAGGCGCGTCAGCCCCTATTTACGTCAAAACCAGAATTAGAACGTTCGGGAATGGGCTTTACTGTGATGGAAACTTTTATGGATGAAGTTGTTGTGGAAAGTGAAAAAGGAATCGGAACGAAGGTAAAAATGACAAAAAAAATCAATAGCAGCACCGATTTGTGAGGTGAAAGCTATGGAACGAACACAACAGTTGATTTTAGAAGCCCAAAAAGGAGACCAATCTGCTAAGGAAATGTTGGTAGAAGAAAACTCCGGTCTAATCTGGAGCATTGTACGACGGTTTAAGGGTAGGGGGTATGATATGGAAGACCTTTACCAAATCGGTGCCATTGGACTTCTGAAATGTATTGAAAAATTTGATATTTCTTATGAAGTAAGGTTTTCTACCTATGCCGTTCCTATGATTTTGGGAGAAATTAAGCGTTTTTTACGGGATGATGGTATGATTAAGGTAAGCCGTCCTCTAAAAGAACTGGCAACAAGAGCCAAGTATACCAGAGAAATGATGATGCATGAAACGGGAAAGGAAATTACTGTTAACGATTTGGCATCAGAACTACAGGTTTCGCCGGAAGAGTTGGCGTTGGCTATGGAATCGGGTAAAGAAGTCGAAAGCATTTATGCTACGGTTTATCAAAACGACAGCGGAAACCCAGTCTATATGGTAGACAAGCTGGAACAAAAGGATGATGGGAACGACTGTCTGGTAGAACGTATTGCCTTAAAAGAAATTCTGAATCAATTAGAACAAAAAGAACGGCAAATTATTGTGATGCGATATTTTGAAGACAAAACCCAGACGGATATTGCCAAACGACTGGGCATCTCGCAGGTTCAGGTGTCCCGAATCGAAAAAAAAGTTTTGCTGCGTCTACGTGAAAAACTGAGTTTTCAGTAATGATAGAAGGGGATTTCTAAACAAAATAAATACTAATGAGGATGAAAGGACGACGGAAATAGGAAGTCGGCCTTTCTTACTTTTTAACCATAAATGAACGAAAATTTAAGAAATTATATATTACGGCGGTGTTATTCCTTTTCTATGAAGCCTCTCTCCTACGTTCTCTTTTTCATCATTGGAGAGAGGCATACAATTTTGAAGAAGACTCAAAAATATCTACTTTAGCTAGATATCATAGAATCAAAGCAGATTCATATTTACCAGAATTTTCTGACAATTTTTTATAGATTGAAAAGCAGGTTTATTTTGCTTCTTCGTTTAATACAAGTGCAATCATTTCCATATCTTCATCAGTATTATTTTCCATAGCATGCCATTCCCCCACGTTGATTACGCAGACATCACCAGGTTTGACTACCGTCTTTGTACCGTCATTGTCTGTAAAGATACCTTCACCTTTCAGGATAGCATAAGGTTCTGTATCATGTTCATGCTGATGCCAACCGATGCTGCTATGAGGTTTTACAATGACTCTGGCAAACATTTTTCCGTGACCCATCAATTCCTCTTTTTCCATAAAATGATGAATTTCTATTATTCCTGCACCGCCACGCAAACCTTCCACTGTTACAACTTTTTCTTTTCTGACCATGAGATATCCTCCTCCAACTGATTCATCCACAAATTGAAATTAGTTACTTTATTATACACAAAACGCTATCTTTTGGCAATATTACATTCATCAAAGACCGCGGAGATTAAAAATAGGTGTATAGGTAGAAGTAGAAGAAGAACGTTTCTGCATAAAACCATTTCTTAACCCAATTTCAAAAAAATAATCAATTACTTTTTGATACTCAAACGTTGTGAGGCGTCTGGAAAGCTCTTTGATTTCTTTTGCATGGTGCATTGGGGTGTATTGATTCAGAAGAGAAACAGTGGCTTCCATACCTAGGTTCTCCCGAATCCAATCCAGTACCCGAAAGCTATCATGATAACAGCCAGGTAGTACCAAATGACGAACAATCAATCCTTTTTTCATCAGTCCGTCTTCTGAAAACCGGTTCAATCCTACTTGTCGTGCCATCTCCAGAATGGCAGCACCTGCTGTTTCAAAATAATTGGGAGCGGCTGAAAAGGTACGAGCCAAATTTTCATCACAATATTTGAAATCCGGCAGATAAATGTCAATCAGGCCCTCAAGCAGCTTTAGGCTTTCTACATTTTCATACCCATTTGTATTATAAACAATAGGAATGTTTAAGCCATTTTTTTTCGCCAGAACCAGTGCATCTCGAATTTGAGGGATAAAGTGGTTGGGGGACACCAGATTGATATTATGTAGTCCGCGATTTTGCTGTTCTACCAAAATTTCTGCCAACCGCTCAACGGAGATTTCTTTGCCAAAACCTTCACTACTGATGATGTGGTTTTGGCAAAAAAGACAATTCATGTTACAATGGGAAAAAAATACGGTACCCGAGCCTTTTGTTCCACTGATAGGTGGTTCTTCCCATTGATGAGAGGAAACCAAAGCGGCTTTTGGCAGTAGGGGGGCATGGCAAAAACCCTCTTGGCCTTCCCATCGATTTACGCCACACTTTCTGGGGCAGATGGTACAATGTTTCATAAGTTTTTCATATTCTTTCATTTCATTCTCCTAGTTTTTTTAATAGTATTATTTTAACACTTTATCCATTCGTTTGATATAGAAAAAAAGGGCGATACATGTTAGAATACAGAGGAAGTCGTCGAAAGTAAGGAACAGATTGATACTAGGGGGGATTCCATATGACAGAGTATGCAGTTGTTTCTACAACAGAAAAAAAGGCAGAAAGAATTTTTTGTAATCAATGCGGCAGAGAAATTTCGAAAAATGCCCTGGGATATTTTCAAGATCATGTTCATGTGGAAAAGGAATGGGGATATTTTTCGGGAAAAGATGGAACACGTTACAGTTTTGATTTGTGTGAAGAATGTTTTAATCACATGGTAGAAGGTTTTGCAATCAAGCCGGAACAAATATAAATTTGACATTCATAAGGCGTACAAATAAGAGAAAAGGCGGATATTTTGTTATCTGCCTTCTTTTTTTTGAAAAAAAGAGAAAATAGTGATATAATTGTATGCATAGGTAACGACAGTTCAACCAAAAGGATGAGAAAAGATGAAATTATTAGCGGATATGCATACCCATTCTATTATCAGCGGACACGCTTACAGTACCATTGACGAAAATGTCCGCTTTGCAGCGGAAAAAGGCATAGAGCTTTTGGCGTTGACTGACCATGCGCCTGGGATGCCCCATACAGCACCCAGAGCTTTTTTTGCCAACTACCATGTTTTACCCAAAACACTACATGGCGTGGAGCTTCTACATGGCGCGGAACTGAATATTATGGATTATAACGGAACCCTTGACTTGGATGAAGAGATGCTTTTTAAACTGGATGTTGCCATTGCCAGCCTTCATCCCCCTTGTATTCCCTTTGGGACAAAAAAAGAAAATACCAATGCACTAATCAAAGCTATGGAAAACCCTTACGTAGATATTTGGGGCCATCCCGGGGACCCGCGCTACGAGATTGATGTGGAAGCTGTTTTTCAGACCGCAAAAGACACAAGGTGCATTTTGGAGATAAACAATGCTTCTTTGAATCCGAAAGGATTTCGTATTGGAAGCGACAAATACATTTCGGAATTTATGAAACTATGTATCCGTGATGGGGTACCTGTCATACTTGGCAGCGATGCTCATTTTTATACGCAAATTGGTGATTTTTCTTATGTACTGCATTTGATGAACACTTTGGATTTTCCGGAAGAACTGATTTTGAATACTTCTCCGGAAAGGCTGAAAGGGGCATTGAAGCGAAATTTACTGTGTGATTTTACAAGGCAAAGATAAACCTCTTTACTTTAGCA
>CAZCDP010000019.1:0-2005 GCA_964497675.1 uncultured Candidatus Epulonipiscium sp. | reverse complement strand
GAATGTTAATATATAAAGAGAAACTTATTCTTGTGAAAAAGGTGGTTTAAGGATGAACAGTAAAATCAAAAATGAACTGACGGATAAACTTTTTCATTGTATTTTGAGCATGGAAACCATCGAAGAATGTTACCAGCTGTTTGAAGATTTATGTACAGTTCATGAGATACAGTCCATCGCACAGAGGATGGAAGTAGCAGAAATGCTCGATGCAAAGCGTACTTATGTAGAAATTGCCGAAAAAACCGGTGCATCTACGGCAACCATCAGTCGTGTCAACAGAGCTTTAAATTATGGTACAGACGGCTACAGACTGGCCATTGCCAGAGTTCGTCATAAAAAGATGGCAGAGGAAGAAGCAGCAAAGAATGACAAAAAAGAATAACATAACATCAAATGGGAAGTAAGGGACGAGGCAGCGTACCACTTCCTATTTCTTTGTATAGGATATTTTACGAACAGGAGAACAAATTATGATAGCATTTGAAAAATTGAATCCAATGCAACAAAAGGCTGTACTACAAAAAGATGGAGCCGTTTTGGTTTTGGCCGGCGCAGGTTCCGGAAAAACCGGTGCCCTTACCGTACGGATTGCCCATCTTATCGAAGAAGGTGTTCGTCCTTGGAACATACTTGCTATTACATTTACTAATAAAGCGGCTAAAGAAATGCGAGAAAGAGTGAATCAGCTTGTTACAAAAGGTGCAGAAGATATTTGGGTCAGCACATTTCACTCAACTTGTGTCCGCATTTTAAGAAGAGAGATTCAACATCTGGATTATGACAATCATTTTTCTATTTATGATACGGATGATCAGGAAAAAATCATGCGCGAATGTTTCAAACAGCTGAATTTTAGCCTGACAGATAAAACCTATTCTATAAAAGGTGCTATGGCGGCTATCAGCAAGCAGAAAGAAGAGCTCATTAGTTGGGAGGAATACGCCCAAAAAGTAGATAAAAATGATATGAGAAATGTAAAAACGGCCAAAGTTTATCAAGTTTATCAGTCTATGCTAAAAAGCAGTAATGCTCTGGACTTTGATGATTTAATATATAAAACAGTACAGCTTTTCAGAACTCATCCAGAGATTTTAGATAAATATCAAGAACAGTTTCGTTATATCATGGTAGACGAATACCAGGATACCAATACCTGCCAATATGAACTGGTGAGGCTTTTGGCATCAAAATATGGAAATCTTTGCGTAGTGGGAGATGACGACCAGAGTATTTATGGTTGGAGAGGGGCGAATATTCGCAATATTCTTGATTTTGAAAAGGATTTCCCCAATACGGTTGTGATTAAGCTGGAACAGAATTACCGTTCTACCAAAACGATTTTGGAAGCCGCAAATGCAGTAATCCATCATAACGTAACGCGAAAAGACAAAACTCTTTGGACAGAAAATGAAACCGGCAGTATATTACACATTTATAAAGCCGATAATGAATATGATGAGGCACGGTTTGTGGCAGAAAAGGTGCAGGAAATGACGGCGGTTGGCAAAAAGTATAGCGATTTTGCCGTTTTATACCGTACCAATGCCCAGTCCAGAGCTGTTGAGGATCAGCTGGTAAAAAGAAATATCCCATATCGACTTTTTGGCGGTGTACGCTTTTATGAAAGAAAAGAAATTAAAGATATTATTTCTTATCTTAAGGTTTTAGCAAATCCTGCTGATGGCATTGCCTTAAAGCGGATTATCAACGTACCTAAGCGAGGAATTGGAAATACCTCTATAGAACGGGTAACTCTTTTTGCCGAGAAAGAGGGACTTTGCTTTTATGAAGCATTGGGTAGACTAGAAGAAATTCCGGATTTAAAAACAATCTTAAGTGCTTCTGTCCTCCTTTTTATGGTTTATCTATCAAACTTTATCTTGATAAAAGTTTCTTCAGGAGATAGTTATATTCTTCAAATTGCAACCATGTTAGTTTCAATAGGTGTAATTATGATCTATAGAATGGATCCTTCTATAGGAACTAAACAATTACTGTGGAT
>CAZCDP010000018.1:5066-15610 GCA_964497675.1 uncultured Candidatus Epulonipiscium sp. | reverse complement strand
AGTTTTCGGTGTGGATGATGACGGATATCGTGCCGATGTGAATTTTGTCGTTTCTTTTAATGAAAAGACAAAGGATATTTATTTGGTTTCTGTGCCGAGAGATACACGTGTGGTTATGACACCGGATATGATTGCTTCTTTGGAGCAACGGGACAGAACGGTGCCTTGTCGTAACGGTGTTATGGGTCAGTGTAAACTGACAGAGGTGTATGCCTATGCCGGAAAAGACCACCGTAATGAATTTTCTGTATTGGATATTCAAATAGATTATTTCGTAAAAGTGGATCTATCTGGTTTCCGAGATATTGTGGATGCTGTGGATGGTGTGGATATGGAAGTAGAAGAACGCCTTTATTATTCAGATCCCGGTCAGAATCTTTATATCGACCTTCAGCCCGGCTTTCAGCATCTGAATGGTGCAAAAGCGGAGCAGCTGGTACGCTTTCGTGAGGGGTATGCCCAAAGGGATTTAAAGCGTATTCAGGTACAGCAGGATTTTATGAAGGCACTTCTTGAAAAAATCACAAGCAGTAAAACCATATTATCCAATCTTCCGGAACTGACGAAGGTAGTTATGAAAAATGTGGAAACAGATGTAACGATTTCAGATGCATTGAAGTATGTAAAATATATCAAGGATATTAACACGGACCATGTTTTCATGGAAACCATTCCGGGTGTTGGCGGTGCGTGTTTTGATTATGATGTAGAGGGCACGGAAGAATTGGTGAAAAGGGTATTTTATGGTATAATTCCCGAAGAAACGGTGCAGAATAGGGTGGAGGAGCCTATGGCTTTGGCAGAGTGAATTTGATGGAAGTAAGAAAAGGCAAGAACAGAAGAACAATAAAATATGATAATTGATTTAAGGTGTGGAGAAAAAATATGAGCGTACAAAAAAGAACCACCAGTGGAAAAAGAAAAAAGAAGTTCAATCCCATTGCAACATTTTTTAAAATTGTCGTTAGCATTGTACTTATATTTTGTGTTGCAGCAGGCGGTGCAGCTTTTGCCTATTATAAAGTAACAGGCGGCTCCACGAAAGATGCTGTCCAAGAAAACAAACCCAACTTTGTGGAGGCACTGCTGAAAAAGGGTATTAAACTCAATGTGGCGGTTTTTGGGGTGGATGACGACGGAACTAGAACGGATGTTATGTTTGTGGTACATTTCGACAGCAAAGATAAAAAGACAAGCATTATTTCTTTGCCGAGAGATACCAGAGTATCCATAGCAGATAGTGTTCTGGAAAAACTGAAGGCCGAAGGGAATTACTACCAAACACCTACAAAGCTGAATGCGATTCATGCGTATTCCGGTAAGGAAATGGGACCAGAAAATGCTGTGTTGCAGATTGAGAACCTCTTGGGTATTAATATCGACCATTATGTAAAAGTAGATTTAAAAGCATTTAGAAAAATTGTTGATACCATTGGCGGCGTTGAGGTGGACGTGCCTCAGGATATGTATTATCCTGACCCGGAACAAAATCTTTACATTAATTTAAAAGCGGGGGTTCAGACGCTGGACGGAGATAAAGCAGAGCAGTTGGTGCGTTTCCGTAAATATGTGCAGGGTGACTTGGATCGTGTAAAAGTACAGCAGATGTTCCTGAAAGAATTTGCGAAAAAGGTTATGAGCAGCGAAACAATTTTGAAAAATCTTCCGGATTATATTTCTGTGCTTTATAATGATGTGGAAACAGATGTAACGATGGCAGATGCACTGAAATATGTCAACTACATAAAACGTGTTGATGTCAATAATATGACCATGGAAACCATTCCAGGTGTTGCGCAGAACATAGGCGATGTTTCCTATTATATCAATGATCCGGAAGCGACACAGGAATTGGTAGACAGAGTGTTCTATGGTATCGGCGAAGAAGGAACAACCGAGGCAGGCTCCAGCAAAGGTAAAGCGATTGAGGTTTCTAATGGTGGTACTGTGGCAGGACTAGCTGCAAGAACTGCGGGCAAACTGAAAGAAGATGGATATACCGTTACGGGTGTTGCCACTTATA
Source organism: uncultured Candidatus Epulonipiscium sp. (assembly GCA_964497675.1). Taxonomy (GTDB): domain Bacteria; phylum Bacillota; class Clostridia; order Lachnospirales; family Anaerotignaceae; genus CAZCDP01. Next base: position 13,587 of record CAZCDP010000018.1, on the reverse strand, counting down.
ATGGAGAAAAAAATGATTATACAAGGATTGTTGTGAAAGAAAAAGGCATGGGCGAGGATTTGAAGAAATATTTTACAGACAGCAGAATCCAAGTAGATAGCTCCATGCTTTCGGCAGAAACGGATATTAAAATTATTTTGGGCTTGAAGGAAGAATAGTTCGGGTGGCAGAAACAAGGGGAAACATTGCTAGAAAGTACTGAAAAACCATAGAAAACAGTGCATAGTAAAAAGGGCGAAGACTTAGATTACTAAAATAGGGCTGTTTTTTGAAAAGAGGCAGATACAAGTCTTAGTGCTTGTATCTGCCACTTTTGCTTTATGGGTTAGATTTTTAACAAAATTTGCTTTAATAACATATTCTATACAGCTATGCTGTTGATTTAGAAGGCGAAGAAAATTTAGTACAATTAGTACAATAGGCACATAAAAATTATGTATTTTTATCAAAGGAGAAAAAAATGGATACTTTACTACGAGATGGTACCATTACTTTAGGAATCATAGCAGTTATACTCATAATATTATTTTTTATGGAAAATAGACGAAAAACAGCTGTTTGGTATAAAATGGGCATCGTTTTATTTGCAATGGCAATGGCAGTTGTATTTCATTTGACTGGAGTGTCACCATTAAGCGGATTTCATACAGAAATACGCCTGAGGGAAATATCCTTGTTCCCAATTATAGGGACTGTGGATATGATTAAAGAAACACTTGTGTGGGCGGCGGAAGAAAATGCACCTGCCGTAGAGAGCGTTTATTATCTTGGAACAAACATTTTAGGTAACATATTGCTGTTTACTCCACTTGGGTTCTTTTTACCTTTATTGTGGAACAAATTCAAGAAATTTTCCAAGGTAATCTTAGCTGGAGTTCTTGTTTCTCTATTAATTGAGTGCTCACAGCTTTTCTTATGCAGAGGAACCGATATTGATGATTTAATACTAAATACTTTAGGCACTATGCTTGGTTATTTGTTCTTTGTGATTTTCCGAAAACTGCTTCCACGATTTTCCCAACAGTTTGCATTAGGGGATGAAGCAAAATATTCGCTATGGGGATTTATGTCATATATTTGTATCTTTGTTCCATATTTGGTGACAGTGGCATTTGGGTTTTATGACAGAGCACTTTTGCTCGCAATGTAACAAATACAGAGTATGGGAATTTGACAAATAAGGGTCTGTACAGAAAGCTGATACAGACCCTTAAATATGCTTATGCTTAATTCAATTTTAACCCAAGGCTGACAGCCAAAGCATTATCGACTTTAGCCATGATTTCCAAATCTAGGTGGCAGAGCTTTTCACGTAATCTTTTTTTATCAATGGTACGCACCTGTTCCAATAATACGACCGAATCCCTGGATAGGGCGTATTTTTCTGTTGATAGTTCAATATGGGTGGGCAGCTTTGCCTTATTGATTTGCGAGGTGATAGCAGTGCAAATCACAGTGGGGCTGTATTTATTACCGATGTCATTCTGAACAATTAATACAGGGCGTATGCCTCCTTGTTCACTGCCTACCACCGGGCTTAAATCTGCGTAAAATATATCTCCTCTTTTGACAATCAAATAACTCACACTCCGCTGTTCATAGAAAAGAAGCTTTTCCATGAGGATTTGCCGGGTGTGCAAACGCCTTTCCAAAATACAGTTATGTAATGGGTTTATTTCTATGTAAAGCGCCTGCTTTTTCCGGCTGTTTACAGTATCCCCACAGACAGAAGCTCCTATTCACTCACAGTCACTTTATTCTTCTTTGATGGTAAACAAATCTTCTTTTAATGTAGGATTGTACTCAAAATCCGTATAATTCAAAATATACCGTTCTTTGCCCTTTTGGTCATAGATAATGAACTGCACCGGTTTTAAGGTCTTGTTATCCACCCACAGCTTTTCTGTCGATAAATTGGTATCTTTTCCTGGGATGACAGCTTCCAGAACCGTACATTTCGTTTCGTCCATAGCTGCTGCATCTACGGCTACTTCCTCTGACTGCATATAGTTTTTTACAAACTGTCCGAGAAACAGTTCATTTCTTTGCTGGGATTCCGGGACTTTCTTTACGATTTTGCCCGCTATTCTGGGGTTGTATTGACAAACCTTTTCCCCGTCAAATACCGTATAATTTCCTGCTACGGTTTCCGGTGCAGTCAGTTCCAGACGGTATTCCCCTGTGGATTTATAGTATTGCTTTGTTTCATAGGTATTTTCGCCTTTATTAGATATTCTTTTCATAGTGGCGGTACACTGATAGCTCTCCATTTCATTCAGTTGCTTTTGTATTTTTTCCATTTCTGTCATGTTGGATTTTGGGCTGCTGTTGCATCCGCAAAGCCCAAATAGCATACCCAAAATGAGCAAAAGGCTCATTACCTTTTTCATAAATCGTTTCCTCCTGATTATTGGTTACTAATATATGTATTAAAGGAACAAAAGGACTATGTATGATTCCTTCTGATTCCGTTGTCCAAAATATCCCAATCCCTTAAATTTTTATTAAATCTTGGAAAAAGGAGAGCAAGATGAAGAAAAATATGGTACAATGAAATAAATTTTATTGTAATTTGTTTTACATAACTTTGGGAAAACTGGATTTTTCGGGACAAAATGATATATGGTTCGTCTAACAAAAAATGGGCTTGTTTCCATAAAGGCAGGATAATTCTATAAAGAGAAGCATTAAAATAAGGGGGAGATTGGAAAATGAAGAAAAAATTTTTGCTAAGTAAAAAACTGTTTGCCGCTATTTTAGCCGGTTCCATGGCGTTTTCAGCTATGGGCGTCCAGACTTTTGCAGCACAGAAATTATATGACCAAGTGACTACGGAAACGGTGACTAAGGGCGTGTCTTATGAATGTAACCATAGACTGACGGCGGAAGGCTGGCAGGATATTCATGTGCTGAAAATGGATTTGAATGACCCGAATCTGGCGGTTGCACCGGTGGAATCTACTACGGAGTACGGTTTGAAGGAAACGGTTTTGAAAATGGTTACTGACAGTGGGGCTGTTGCTGGTGTTAACGGGGACTTTTTTGGTTTGAAAGGAAAATATTCTGCATCCTTTGGCCCTGTGGTCAGGGATGGAAAGCTGATTTCCGCAGGAACGGACCGAAATATTGGAAAAAATGAGTATTCCACCTTCTTTTTAGATGAAAGCGGCAATCCTTTTATCGATTATTTCAATATTAAGGCGGATTTTTATGCCAATACCAATTCTCATCTGGAATTGGCATCTCTAAATAAGATTACAGAAATGGTTTATCCTATTTATTTTGACAGGAATGCGGCGAACACTACGGCGGATTTGGACAAGCGTTTTCCTAATCTGGTAAAGCTTGTGGTGGAAAATGATTTGATTACCAAGGTGTCTGCAAAAGGAGAAACAGTGGATGTTCCCGAAAACGGATATCTTATTATTATGAATGGTTCTTTTTATGACGGCGTGTCCTCCTATTTTGTGGTAGGGCAGAAAGCGGATTTACAGATTCGTGCATCCTTTGATTTGGACAGGATACAGACAACGATCAGCGGAGCTGGTAAGATTTTATCGAATGGACAGCAGGCGGTAAATCCGGGATTGGTAATTTCCGGCAGACAGCCCAGAACTGCCTTGGGAATTTCACAGGACAACAGCCAGCTGATTTTAATGGTTGTGGACGGCAGAACACATAGTATCGGTGCAACACAGGAGGAAATGGCGGCACTGATGAAGGAGTATGGTGCATATAACGCCATGCATCTGGACGGGGGAGGCTCCTCCACTATGGTTGCAAAAACCATCGAGAATGAAAAGACAGAGGTGAAGAACACCTTATCCGATGGTGCCCAGAGAAAAGTTATGAACGCTGTGGGTATTTTCAACAAGGCTCCCTTGGGAGAGATAGAGAACCTTGTAATCAAGCCTTCTACGGAACGTGTTTTTGTGGGGAACAGTGTAACATTTACGGTTACAGGCTATGATGCCTATTACCATAAAATCAATGTTCCCATTGATGAGGTAACCTTTGACATGGTTGGAGCGGAAGGAAGCTTTAACGGCAATGTATTTACACCAAAAACAGCAGGAAATGTTTTTGTTTCAGCAGCATGGAATGGGCTGTCTGCCGTAGCTCCTTTGGAAAGCATGGTACCGGCATCTCTTACGCCTAATATCAGCAGTATCCAGTTGATGCAGCCGGGACAGACAGCAGCTGTTTCTGTATCCGGTGTCAGTACGGAAGGATTTACAGCACCTGCTTCCGGCGGTGTGTCCTATAGCCTTTCTGATAACAGTATCGGCACTATGTCTGGTAATGTGTTTACAGCAGCAAAAGAAGGAACCGCCTACATCAAATGTACTTTGGGAAATGCCAGCTGCTATATTCCTGTTTCCGTGGGCGGGACTGCCAAGGTAGTTCATTCCTTTGAGGGACAGAGCGGGCTGAAATTTAGCTGCTATCCGAAAACGGGGATTACAGGGAGTACAGGGCTTTCCGGTACCTATTATAATGACGGCAAAAAATCATTGGAATTAAAATATACCTTCTCCAATTCAACGGCGACACAGGCGGCGTATCTGGAATTTGAAAAGGGACTAAAAATTCCCGGTGAACCAAGTGCTATCAAAATTTCTGTGTATGGCAACGGTTCGGGGCAATGGTTGAGAAGTAAGGCTCATGATGCGAGTGGCAAGGAGTTTATCCTTGATTTTACAAAAGACATCAACTGGAATGGTTCGTGGAAGGAGTTGTCTGCCCTCGTACCAAATGGCACAGCATATCCGATTACCATAGAAAACATTTACAGTGCGGCACTTTCAAATACAGATACAACCACAAAGGCACTGTATTTTGATAAACTGATGGGGGTTTACCCCAACAAAGTTGCCAATGTACCGACAGCAACAGTATTGCCTGACAGCAGACAGGGAACAGTAAAGAAATCCAACGATGGGGCGTATTATATCAATGTTATTGGCACAGTAAGCTCCGGCACAGTACAGAACAAGAACCTTTATAACGGCGAACGGGCTAAGGCAAAAGGTTTTGTGGAAAAAGAAACAGATTTGGCTGTATACGGTGGCAGAACCGATATTGCAACGGCAGTAAATGCCATCAAATGGAGTCCGGGGTACCAGTTTTACAACAAGCCCGGCACCAGTATCGTTCAATTAACAGCGGCCAAAGGCGGACTGCGTACTACCGGTGCGGCACAGTGGATTCGTTTCAAGAATGACATTATGAATTCGGGAAATCCTAATGTGATTTTCATTATGGATAAGACACCCTCCGCATTTAGTGATGTTATGGAAACAGCTCTTTTCAGAAGTGTATTGAATGATATTAGAAAAGAAGGCAAAAATATATTTGTAGTATCTGCTTCCGGTACTGGATATTGGAACACAATCAAGGAGGGCATACGTTATGTAAATCTTCCTGACCTTTGGACAGCCGGCGGTACGTTGAATCAAAATTTCCGTATGCTGAAATTCAGAGTCAACGGCAGTGACATTACGTATGAAACAGTAAAAATGTATTGAAAAAGCATGACAAACAAGGAGAAAAGTAGTTAAGTTTTTGTTTTCTGTTGAAAAATGTATATTTTTAGAGTAGTATATTGTGGGCAGGGGTTTCTCTGCCCACATTGTGTATCACACTGAGGACATTTGTTGTAGCATGGGAAAATAACGAGGAGATTATATATGGCGGAAAAAGGGAAAAGCGCAGTAAAAACTGTCAGCTTTATGATGGTCATTACCCTTGTAGGGAAAATATTGGGATTGGTGCGAGAGCAGCTTCTGGCGGCAAATTATTCTGTGGGGCCACAGGCTGTGGCCTTTCTGACAGCAAGTCGAATTCCCAGAATTTTTTTCGACGCGGTATTTGCTTCGGCAATCTCTGCTAGTTTTATTCCTGTATTCAACGAATATCTGGAGAAAAAGGGGAAAGAGGCGGCCTTTCGCCTTTCTAATCAATTTATCACAAGTATCGGTATCGTCACTTGTATCCTAACAGTTTTGGGTATACTTTTTGCAGAGCCTTTGGTTTGGCTTTCTGCCGATGGTTTTGACCCATCCATAGGTGCATTATGCATCAGCCTTTTACGGATATTGTTCCCCGCCATCATTTTTACAGGCATTGCTTTTTCCTTTGTGGGGATATTACAGTCCTTGGATGAATTTGGTATTCCTGCGGCTATGAGTGTGGCGTCCAATCTTGTTATTATAATTTATTATATTTTTTTCAATGAACGTTTCGGTATTTATGGCTTGACCATTGCTTTTTTAATCGGCTGGGCCATGCAGGCAGTTATCCAAATTCCTGCCTTGCGAAAAAAAGGCTATCATTTTAGACCTTGTATGGACTTCAAAGAAGAAGGGATGAAAAAAATCGGTATCTTGATGTTACCTGTTATGGTCAGTACCTGGATACAGCCTATTAATATTGTCATCAATACAAGGTTTGCCTCTCATATTTTTGAAGGCTCCGCAGGAGTTGCAGCCATTGAGTATGCCAATACCCTGTATTCCATTATTGTAGGCGTTTTTGTATTGTCTATTGCCAATGTAATTTTTCCAAGGCTTTCTCGTTTGACTGCTAATAATGAAGAAAAAGCTGTGGCAGAAACCGTCAACAAGACATTGAGAGCTATGGCATTTCTTCTGGTGCCTATGATGATTGGGCTGATGACCTTGAGCCAGCCTATTGTCCGACTGATGTATGAATGGGGAGAATTTGGAAGTTTTTCTACAAAAATTACCTCCAGAGCTTTATTTTTTTTCTCTCTGGGTATGCTTGGTTTTGGCGTGCAGACAATACTGAGTCGTGCTTATTATGCGGCACAGGATGGGAAAACACCTTTTTATTCCGGTCTGGTATCCATATTTGTTAACATTGTACTGTGTTTGCTTTTGGTGGAAAAAATGGATGTAGGAGGACTGGCATTGGCCTCAGCTCTGTCTTCAACTGTATCGGCACTGTTTCTGCTGGTGCCTATGCAGCGGAAAAACAAGGGGCTCATCAGCAAAGGTTTCTTAATTGATATCGTAAAAATGATGTTTGCCGCGGGAGTTATGGCAGTTGCGGTGGTTTGGCTCAGGAATGGATTGCTTCATTTTCTTTCCGATGGGCTTATCATAAGAGTATTAGTGGTTGGTATTCCGGCAGGTATGGGTGTACTGATTTATATGGTTTTGACCTATGCTTTACGGCTAGAGGAAAGCCTTGAGGTTTTCAGTTTTGCTAAAAAAATGAAATGTAAGATTTTTAAGAGATAGAAGGAGGGGTCAAGGTGCTGGAAGGAAGCTGGATTTATAGTTTTTTTGCCGCAATCACAGCATGGTTTTCGTTGCAGTTCCAAAAAAGTAGGTGCATTGAGGTTTTTCTGACAGACAACAGCAGGGAGATGACATCGGGGAACAGTATATTTTATAAGCTGTTTCTTTGGTTCAGAAAGGTTTTGAGCGGGATATTTTACGGACTGCATCTGCACAAGATTTTTGATGGGAGTATTTTTAAAATGGCCTTTATATGGAGCATATTGACTGTGGTCATTGCCCCATTTATGCCGACTATGCTGGTATTTGCCATGGTTCTCGCTAGTTTCGGTTCCTTGTTTTTGGCATTTGTCTATGACAAAAAACGGAAGCTGCGGTATTTTGTGATAGACAAATACATTTACTTTTATGGGGCGGCATATCTGTTCGCCACTATGACTTCTGTGGCTGGAAGGAGCAGCTTTTTGGGTGGACTGCTGTCAGTTTCCTTTATGCTTTTTGCCATTGTGCTGATGAATGCCATTGAAACAAAAAAACAGCTCAACATTATGGTGTTTTTTGTAATTTGTATCGGTGTTCTGGTATCCTTATATGGGTTTTATCAGTATTTATTTCCTGCAAAATTCAGCGGTGTCTGGCATGACAAGGAAATGTTTGAGGATATTAGCTTCCGTGTATATTCTACACTGGGTAATCCAAACGTTTTGGGTGAATATTTTCTTTTGGTGATTCCTCTGGCTTTTGCTTATTTTTTAAACAGTAAAGCATGGATAGAAAAGTTATTTTTTCTGGGATGCTGTGGTGTTATGATGCTTTGTCTGGTTCTGACATATTCCAGAGGATGTTATGTAGGTATTCTGGTGGCGATTGCTATTTTTTTGGTAATATTGGACAGGCGATTCATAATTCTCGGGATTTTAGGACTATTGGCTCTGCCTTTTATACTTCCGCCTACAATCATCAACCGTTTTTTAAGTATTGGTAATATGGAGGATTCCTCTACCAGCTACCGTGTGTTTATCTGGATGGGTACCATTGCCATGCTGAAAGATTATTGGCTCTGCGGTATCGGCCCTGGAACGGATGCCTTTAATATGGTGTATCCTGCCTATGCCTACAACAGTATTGCTGCACCCCATTCCCACAACCTCTATTTACAGGTTATCTGTGACGCAGGAATTATCGGGTTTGCATTGTTCGGGGCGGTACTCTATCAGTTCTATAAAGGAACTTTTGGGGCGTTGTCCAGAGAAAAG
>CAZCDP010000018.1:491-5031 GCA_964497675.1 uncultured Candidatus Epulonipiscium sp. | reverse complement strand
TATACTCATTATATCGGCCATATCGGCAATCAGCGGATTTCTGGTACAGAGCCTTTTTGACTATACGTTTTATAATTACAGGGTGATGCTGCTGTTTTGGGTGGTCATTGCCTTTGGGATGATTTTTACAAAGCTGCCGGAATTGAGAGAGGAGTAGACCCATGATTAAGGTATTGAATATAATCAGTGATAGGAATATCGGCGGGGCAGGACGATGTGTGCTGAATTTTTTGAAATATTACGATAGAAAGAAGTTCGTGGTCAAAGTTGTGGTGCCCCGAGGCAGTCTGCTGAAGCCTGAAATTGAAAAGCTACGAACTAAGGTGATTGAGGTGGACGGCATTGCAGATAAATCTTTGGATGTCAAAGCCATCGGCAAGCTGAATCAAATCATTCGGAGAGAAAAGCCAGATGTAGTGCATACCCATGGTACGGTAACGGGAAGAATATCCGGCAGACTTTGCGGGAAAAAAGTGGTCTATACCCGACATTCTGTTTTTCCTGTCAGCCCGAAAATCAGCAGAGGACCGGGCAAGCTTGCCAATAAATTGGTGAATGAGTTTTTGGCAGATGACATCATTGCTGTGGCGGAGGCGGCAAAGGAGAACCTTACTGACGGCGGTATTTCACCCCACAAGATCAAGGTCATTTTAAATGGCGTTGAGCAGGTTAAGCGGTGCAGTGAGGAAGAAAATGCTGCGTCAAGAGCAAAATACGGCGTGAAGGATGGCGATTTTGTCATTGGGATATTGGCAAGGATTGAAGCTGTAAAGGGACATGAATTTTTGATTGAAGCGGCGGAAATGCTAAAAAAAGAAGGCAAACCTGTTAAGGTGCTGATTGCAGGTACAGGAGAGCGAGAGGAAGCTCTAAAAAGGTTGACGGCGGAAAAGCATTTGGAGGATACTGTGATTTTTACAGGATTCATTTCTGAGATTCCTGAGTTTTTAAATATTCTGGATATTCAAGCCAATGCATCCTATGGCACAGAGGCCACAAGCCTTGCTCTTTTGGAGGGGATGAGCCTTGGTATTCCTGCGGTAGTGAGCAATTACGGCGGAAATCCCGGTGTCATCACCCATGGAGAGAACGGCTATCTTTTTGAAAGCAAAAATAGTACCGATATGGCAAAATTTTTGAAAAAAGTCATGGAGGATGAGGCTGCTTTTGCCTATATGAAGGAAAAATCCAAGAAAATATTTCAGGAAAAGTTTACGGCAAAACGTTATGCCCGTAATATTGAGCGGGTATACGAAGGACTGTTTCGGTAGAAGGGTGCGGTGGAAATGAGCGAGAAGAAGTGGAAACTAAATTTTTTTGACATTATTATAGTCATAGTTGTCATTGCTGTGGCAGGAGGCCTTTATGTTTTTACCCATAAGGATAAAGTGGTAGAAACAAAGGTGTTGCGGTATAATATAGAATTGACGGAATGTCCGGTAGGGCTTTCAAAAAAAATCAATATTGGCGATAAGCTGACAGACAATGTGAAGAATTATTATATGGGCAAGGTGGCTGCTGTAGAAGCTTTTGAGTGTAAAAAGCTGGGCGAGGACAGAGAGAGCGGGCAAATCCGTGAAAGCATCGTACCGGATGCGGAAAATATTATTATTACGGTGGAGGCTGATGTGACGGAATCTGCTTCTGACCTTCGGGTAGACGGTAACTTTGTGGTGAAGGGCGGCAAGGAAGTGTCTGTCAAGGGCATAGGATATGCCGGAAAAGGCTTTATTATTACGGTGGAAAGATGAGGAGGTGTTCCTGTTGAAACTTATAGATGAAAAAGGAAAACTGTTTGGAAAAATAAATGCCATAGATTTTTGTGTCATTGTGCTGGTCATTGCATTGGCAGCAGGTGCTTTTTACAAATTCCGTGTTCTGGACAAAACCAGTACCACTGCGGCCATGGAGCCTGTCAGCTATACGGTAGAAGTGAAAAAAATCAGAGAATATGTTTTTCAGAACGTGAAAGAGGGAGATTTATTGTTTGACAAGACTTCAGGTAAATCCATCGGAACCATTGTCAAAGTCGAAGGAGTTCCCGCCAAGGAAGCGGTATTATGTACAGACGGCACTTACCGTCAGGGAGAAGTGGAAAACCGTGTGGATGTAACTTTTACCATAGAGGCAGAGGGCATTGTCAACGAGGATGGGTGCTTTGTTCATAAAACCTATGAGCTGGTGTCCGGTTCGGAACGAAAATTTATGACCAAATATTTTGAGTGCGATGGTAAGGTGAAGGATATCTTATAAAAAAAGGACGGGGAAATCATGGTAAAAAAATATACCATATTGATGACGTTGATGGGGCTGGAAATTGGCGGCGCAGAAACTCACGTGGTAGAACTTTCCAAGGAACTGAAAAAACTAGGTTATGACATTGTAGTGGCCTCCAACGGCGGTGTTTATGAAGAAGAATTGACACAGGCAGGCATACGCCATTATTGTGTACCCATGAACCAAAGAAATGTATTGAAGATGGTCAGGTCCTATTTTCTATTGAAACATATTATCAAAAAGGAAAAGGTAGATATTGTCCATTCTCATGCACGAATTCCCGGCTTTATCTGTGGGTTTTTGCATAAGAGGATGAAGTTTACCTTTGTTACATCGGCTCACTGGGTATTTTATACAGGAATGGGTCTGAAATATCTTACGAACTGGGGGCAGAAGGTTATTGCTGTCAGCGAGGATATTCGCCAGTATCTTATGAAAAACTATAAAGTGAAGTCAGAGGATATTTTTGTCACCATAAACGGTATTGATACAGAAAAGTTTTCTCCGAAAACCAGTGGGGATAGGATACGTCGGGAATTTGAATTGGACAGAGAAGAACCTGTTTTGGTATATGTCAGCCGTATGGACGAAAGCCGTGCATTGGTGGCAAAACAGCTTTTGGACATCGCACCGGCCCTTTGTCGGGAAATTCCGGGGCTTAAAATGCTTCTTGTAGGCGGCGGTGATGTTTATGATGAGTTAAAACAAAAAGCAGAAGGAATCAACAAGACCCTGGGCAGAAAATTTATCACCATGACGGGTGCAAGAACAGATATAAACGAATTGATTGCTGTTGCCAATGTTTTTGTGGGCGTCAGCCGTGCGGCGTTGGAAGCTATGGCGGCGGCCAAGCCTGTTATTGTAGCTGGAAATGAAGGGTATATCGGGTTATTTGGACGAGAAAAGCTGGAGCAGGCACAGGAAAACAATTTCTGTTGTCGTGGCTGTGAAGAAGCGACTGCGGAACGATTGAAACGTGATGTGATATTTGCCTTTCAGGGTATGACGGAGGAAGAACGCAAGGCGGCAGGAAAATATGGCAGAGAAGTGATTTTTGAGTATTATTCTGTGACAAAAATGGCTATGGATTGTATCAATGCCTATGAAACGGCATGGAAGGAAAGCCATGAAAAACAGTATCGTGTCATAATGTCAGGCTATTACGGCTTTAATAATTCCGGTGATGAGGCCATTTTATTATCCATGCATAAAAACATTCAGGCATTGGGCAGCAATTTCCATATAACAGTGTTGTCAAACAAACCGGAGGAAACAAAGGAAGATTATAATATGGAAGTGGTGTATCGGTTCAGCATATGGGAGGTTCTTCGTGCCATCAAAGGCTGTGACGTTCTTTTGAGCGGTGGCGGCTCCTTGTTACAAGACAGCACCAGCACCCGCTCTTTAATGTATTATCTTTCCATTATTGTGGCGGCAAAGGCTTTTGGGAAAAAAGTTATGCTGTATGCCAACGGCATCGGGCCGGTCACCAGAAAACAAAACCGACGCATTGTGAAATTGGTGGTAAATAAGGCAGACCTTATCACACTTCGGGAGGAAAATTCCTACGCAGAGCTGAAGTCCATGGGAGTAGATGATAAAAAATGCTTTGTAACTGCAGACCCCGTCTTTACTATGGATAGTATTTCTAAGGAAGAGGGAGAAAAACTTTTACGAGCTGCCGGGGTGCCTATGGATAAGCCGCTTGTGGGGGTTTCTGTTCGAAATTGGAAAGATATGGACGGATTCATCGACCAGTTTGCCAAGCTTTGCGATGTGATTCAGGAGCGGTATAACAGGAATATTGTGTTTATCGTCATGCAGGTTCCAAACGACATTAAAATAAGCAAAAAGGTGCAGCAGAAGATGAAACGGCCGTCCTACCTCTTGAAAGAACCTTATACGCCCCATGAAATTATGGGAATTATAAAGTGTATGGATTTTATACTGAGTATGCGTTTGCACACGCTTATCTTTGCCGCAAGGCAAAAAGTACCTCTTATCGGATTTGTATATGATCCCAAAATCGAGTATTATCTGGACAAGCTAAATATGCCTTCCGGCGGAAAGGTCAACAATTTCAGTATGGAAAAGACATTGGGTCTGGTGGAAGATTTGATGGCGAACCGACAGAAATATGTTAAGATACTGGAGCAGGAGGCGGAAATCTTGGAAGTGAAGGCACACAATAATGAAAAATACCTGATGAGATTGTTGCAGGGCAGGGGAGGAAAATAAAATGAGAAGGATGACCCATATTTTA
>CAZCDP010000018.1:0-481 GCA_964497675.1 uncultured Candidatus Epulonipiscium sp. | reverse complement strand
CAAGTACCTTTTGACGCTGTAAATATGGCAGAAGCTACGGAAAATGTGTTGGAATTTCTGAAAGACGGACATCAGCATATTATTTGTACACCAAACCCGGAAATTGTCATGGAAGCACAAAAGGATAAAGAATTGATGCAAATTTTAAGAGCGTCAGACATGGTTGTGCCCGACGGTGTTGGCGTGGTATGGGCCTCAAAATATAGCAAAATGCGTCTGAAAGAACGGGTTGCCGGCTATGATTTGACACAGAGTATATTTAAGAGTATTAAAGATACGCCCTATACGGTTTATTTTTTCGGCGGTGCACCGGGTGTTGCAGCGACGGCGGCCAAGAAAATGACAAAACAGTATCCGGGTCTTAAAATTGTAGGAATTCACAACGGCTACTTTGATTGCAGGGAAGAAAAAAAGGTAATTAATGAAATAAAACGCCTTTCTCCGTCTATACTGTTAGTAGGACTGGGCGCACCAAAACAGG
>CAZCDP010000017.1:0-16838 GCA_964497675.1 uncultured Candidatus Epulonipiscium sp. | reverse complement strand
GAAAAAAATACTTCATATCATGAGATTTGAAGAAAGGAGAATTTGCGTTGAAGTGTCCTTTTTGTAATTATGGAGATACAAAAGTAATTGATTCCCGTGCACAGGATGATAATTCTGCCATTCGTCGCAGACGGCTCTGCGAAAGCTGTGGAAAACGGTTTACCACTTATGAAAGGATTGACACCATTCCCATTACCATTATTAAGCGGGATGGCAATCGGGAAATTTTTGATAAAAGCAAGCTGTTGGGCGGTATTATGAAGTCCTGTAACAAGCGTCCCATTACAGTGAAACAAATTGAAGCCTTGGTGGATGATATAGAAAATACCCTTATGGGCGGCGGTGAAAAAGAGGTGGAAAGTAAACGGATTGGGACTATGGTAATGGATCGTTTAAAAGAAATCGATGAAGTTGCTTATGTAAGGTTTGCTTCCGTATACCGTCAGTTCAAGGATATCAATACTTTTATTGATGAACTGAAAAAACTTTTGCATGAAAAAAAAGATAGATAACTTGGCGTGTCGATAAAGCCGATACGCTGTTCGCCAAAATTAGGATTTTGGCGAATTTTTTTTTGGAATTTTATTTGACAAATGGGAAAAGTGATACTATAATATTACTAACTCAATACTTTATCATGGTAGAGCGATGAAGTTAAATAAGAAAGGCTGATAATTATGAGAAATAATAAATTGCATACGCCTGTGGGTGTGCGGGATCTTCTTTTCGATGAATGTGCGGTGAAAACAGAACTTTCAGAACGAATCCGAACTGTGTTTTGCCGATTTGGCTATTATCAGGTAGAAAGTCCAACGTTTGAATATATCGAAGTGTTTTCCGATGAAAAATTGGGAAGTACAAAGCCAGTGCAGATGTATAAATTTTTTGATAGAGATGGTTCTACTTTAGCATTGCGTTCGGATATGACACCGCCTATTGCAAGGATTGCCGCAACTTCTTTCAATCAAAGTTCCTATCCGTTACGTTTTTCTTATTTTGGAAATGTTTTTAAATATAATGAAAATTACCACGGAAAATTAAGGGAGTTTGCCCAAGCAGGAGTGGAGCTTTTAGGGGTCAATTCTGTGGATGCCGATGGGGAAGTTCTTGCTGTGGCAGTGAACAGTTTGCTTTCTACAGGAATTACGGATTTTAAAATTACCATTGGCGATGTTGCATTTTTTAAAGGGATTTTGGAGGAAACAGGACTGCCCGAAGAGGTTTGTAAGGAATTGCAGGAAAAGATTGGAGAGCGGGATTTTGTTGGGGCGGAGAATATCGTGACTTCTCATGAAATGCCGGAAAATATTAGTCGGCTTTTTATCGAATTGCCAAAGCTGGTAGGTGCGTTGCATGTATTGGCTTATGCCAAACGGCTGACGAAAAACCGTCAGGCAAGACAGGCGATTTCAAGACTCCAGGATTTATATCAGGTTTTGCGTTATTATCATATTGAGAACTATGTGTCCTTTGACTTGGGGATGGTGAATCAGTTAAATTACTATACAGGCATTATTTTTCGTGGCTATACCTATGATAGCGGCTATACCATTGTGGATGGCGGCAGGTATGATAATCTGGTAAAACAGTACGGATGTCCCATGCCAGCTGTGGGATTCGGGCTGAAAATAAGCGAAATCGTTTCTGTTGTTTTGAAAAAAGAAATAGATGTTCCTGTGCAGACCGCCAAGACACTGGTGGCGTACAAGGAGGAGGGTAGATGCACTGCTTTTGAAATTGCCAATGAGTACCGTCGTGGTGGTATGTGTGTAGAAACGAGTCTTTTGGGAGATGATATTGCGAAAAATATGGAATATGCACAGAGTAAAGGGATGACACATATTCTTTATTTTATGGATAGCATCAATATGAAGGTGATTAGTCTTTCGGACGAAATGGGCGGCTTTACGGTGGATATTACAGTGGACGAACTGATTCGGCCGGGAAATGAGGGGGAGCAAGTATGAGGTATTTGACATTTGCCTTGGCGAAAGGCAGACTGGCTGACCAAACCATGGAGCTTTTTGAAAAAATCGGGATGCCTTGTGAGGAGATGAAGGAAAAGACCAGAAAACTTATTTTTACTAATGAAGCCTTAAAGATAAAATTTTTTTTATCTAAAGCCAGCGATGTACCGACTTACGTGGAGCATGGTGCGGCGGATGTTGGAATCGTAGGAAAGGACACCATTTTGGAAGAAGAAAGAAATCTATACGAAATTTTGGATTTAAACCTCGGAAAATGCAAAATGGCAGTGGCAGGGCCGCCGCAAATGAAAGAACGGCTGGACAATATGAATAACATTCGTGTCGCAACAAAATATCCCCGTATCGCAACAGATTATTTTAACCAGCAAAAGCTCCGAACCGTTGAAATCATCAAGCTAAACGGGTCTGTGGAGTTGGCACCGATTGTGGGACTTGCCGATGTTATCGTGGATATTGTGGAAACAGGCTCTACCCTAAAGGCCAATGGTTTGGAGGTGTTGGAAGATATCTGCCCCCTTTCTGCAAGGATTATTGTGAATCGTGTCAGCATGAAGATGGAGCATCAACGAATTGTGCAGATTGTTGACGAAATACGAAAAATCAGGAAGGAGATAATAGGATGATACCGGTTATTTTTTATCATAGAGAAAACGGGGAACAACTGGTACAGCAGATTTTGGGCCGATCTCAGACAGAGCATGGCAATGTTCAGGAGGTCGTGAACGAGATTTTGACCGATGTACGAAAAAATGGTGATGAAGCATTATTCCGCTATACGAAGGAGTTTGATAAGGTGGAACTGGATGCATCCTCTATTTTGGTTTCTAAAGAGGAAATCGAGTATGCCTATACACAGGTTGATGAAAAATTGCTTGGTGTACTCCGCAGAGCCGCAGAAAGAATCCGTGCTTTTCACCAGAAGCAAAAAATCAATAGCTGGCTAGAGCCAAGCCCAGACGGGGAAATGATGGGACAACTCATTCGCCCGTTGGAAAAAGTGGGGGTTTATGTACCCGGCGGCAAAGCGGCCTATCCGTCCTCTGTACTGATGAATGTGATTCCCGCCCATGTGGCTGGTGTCAAGCAGATTGTGATGGTTACCCCTGCACAAAGAGATGGCAGTGTTTATCCCACAACGATTGTGGCGGCAGTGGAGGCGGGCGTGGATGTCATCTATAAAATTGGCGGGGCACAGGCGATTGCTGCTATGGCATTTGGGACAAAATCTGTGCCAAAGACAGATAAGGTTTGTGGCCCTGGAAATATCTATGTTGCATTGGCAAAAAGAAGTGTCTATGGCCATGTGAATATTGATTCTGTGGCAGGCCCCAGCGAAATTCTTGTGCTGGCGGATGAAAGTGCCAACCCTGTCTATGTGGCGGCAGACTTGCTTTCCCAGGCAGAACATGACGAAATGGCATCTTCTATTCTCCTTACTACTAGCGAATCAATGGCAAAAGGGGTACAGAAAGAGCTTGAGAAGCAGACTGCGGTTTTGGAGAGAAAAGCGATTATTGAAAAATCCATTGCAAATTTTGGTGCCATTGTGGTTGTAAAAAATTTGGATGAGGCTTGCGGCCTAGCAAATAGGATTGCACCGGAGCATCTGGA
Source organism: uncultured Candidatus Epulonipiscium sp. (assembly GCA_964497675.1). Classification (GTDB taxonomy): domain Bacteria; phylum Bacillota; class Clostridia; order Lachnospirales; family Anaerotignaceae; genus CAZCDP01. Next base: position 13,239 of record CAZCDP010000017.1, on the reverse strand, counting down.
AATCTGCACAGCCTCCCCTTTTGAACTGTTGCCCAAAATACAAAATGCCGGTGCTGTGTTTTTGGGGCATTATACACCGGAGCCTTTGGGGGACTATATGGCTGGGCCGAACCACGTTCTTCCCACTGGAGGTACGGCAAGGTTCTTTTCACCTCTTTCCGTCGATGATTTTATCAAAAAATCCAGTATTCTTTCCTTTAGTAAAGAAGCACTGCAAAAACTGGATGATGACATCATTATTTTTGCTAATGCGGAAGGATTAACGGCCCATGCCAATGCAGTTCGTGTTAGGAAACTGTAAAAAAAGAAAAGTGACATTGATTTTAGGTATATTTTATAATACAATGGAATCTTGAGGGAAATCATTGTATTAACCCATGAAGGGGGTGTTTTCATCAGAACAGCGGTGATAGAACGAAACACCAGCGAAACGCAAATCAAAATGGAATTAAATATAGACGGCAGAGGGGAAAACGAGATTTCTACGGGAATTGGATTTTTTGACCATATGCTGCACCACGTTTCCAAACATGGCTTTTTTGATTTGAAGCTGCAGGCACAAGGAGATCTTTTTGTGGACTGTCATCATACCATTGAGGATGTGGGCATTGTTTTTGGAAAATGTCTTGCTAAGGCATTGGGAACCAAAGTTGGAATAAAACGCTATGGCAGTTTTGCATTGCCCATGGAAGAAGCCTTGGTGCTTTGCGCTGTGGATATTTCCGGCAGACCCTATCTGGGCTTTGATGCCTATTTTTCAACGGAAAGAATGGGTACCATGGATACACAGATGGTGGAGGAGTTTTTCCGAGCAGTTTGTCTTTATGGCGGGCTAAACCTGCATATTAAGGTTTTGGCAGGGAAAAACGATCATCATATTGCAGAGGCTATGTTCAAAGCATTTGGAAAGGCATTGGATATGGCTGTTTCCTTTGATGAGAGGATTGAAGGTGTTCTTTCCACAAAAGGTATGCTGGAGGTGTAAGAAATGATTGCCATTATTGATTATGGTATGGGTAATCTGCGAAGTGTGCAGAAAGCCTTTGAATTTTTGGGTTTTGAAGCGGTAATCACCGACGATCCCAGGGTTATCGGCTGTGCGGATAAGGTGATTTTACCGGGAGTAGGTGCTTTTGCCGATGCCATCAAAACCATACGGGAAAAAAAGATGGATAAAGAAATCTTTGTTGCCGCAAAATCCGGAAAGCCTTTTTTGGGCATTTGTCTGGGTATGCAGCTAATGTTTGAGAAAAGCTGTGAATATGGAGAGCATCAGGGTTTAGGACTCATGAAAGGGGAAATCAGGTGTTTGCCGGATACAGTAAAGATTCCCCATATGGGATGGAATTCTTTGCATATCAACATGAGAAGCCCTCTTTTTGAAGGGCTTCCCGAAGAACCCTATGTTTATTTTGTACATTCTTATTATTTGGAAACAGAAGCACCGGTGGTCAGTGCGACTACATTTTACGGCAAAGAAATACAGGTGGCGGCACAGCAGGACAATTTGTTTGCTTTGCAGTTCCACCCTGAAAAAAGCGGAAAGATTGGCTTAAAAATACTTGAAAATTTTGGGAGGATTTGATTCATGCAGATTTATCCGGCGATTGATATCAAAAACGGACAGTGCGTTAGACTGAGGCAAGGCAAATTTGATGATATAACAGTATATGGCGATGACCCTATGAAGGTTGCGGCAAAATGGGTGGAATATGGTGCAACATTTTTACACGTGGTGGATTTAGACGGAGCAAGGCAGGGAACGTCGTATAATCAGCATATTATCAAAGAAATTGCGGGAAACTTTCATGTGCCGGTGCAAACCGGTGGCGGTATCCGTTCTATGAGGGATATTGAGGAGAAAATTGCATTGGGCGTGTCCAGAGTGATTTTAGGAACCGTTGCAGTAAAAAATCCCGAAATGGTTTGCGAAGCAGTGAAGGCATATGGCGACAAAATTGCAGTGGGAATTGATGCCATCAATGGGAGAGTAGCCATCCATGGATGGGAGGAGATTAGCCGAATCTCTGCCCTGGAGCTTTGCATCAAAATGCGTGATTATGGCGTAAAAACAATTATTTATACAGATATTACCAAAGATGGCATGATGGTGGGGCCAAATATCCAGTCTACCAAGGAAGTCATTGAAGCAACGGGTATCAACATCATTGCTTCCGGGGGCATTTCAACTATGGCGGATTTGGAAAGTATGGAAGCCTTGGGTGCCCATGGTGTTATTATCGGAAAAGCTTTGTATCAGGGTGCTTTAAATTTGAAAGAAGTATTGCAAAGGTTTGAAAATAGATAATACATAATGGTTGTGTTTTTATGATAAGGAGGTGTGCGGATGCATACCAAAAGGATTATACCTTGCCTTGATGTGAATCATGGCAGGGTTGTAAAGGGTGTTAATTTTGTAAATTTGCGGGACGCCGGGGATCCTGTAGAAATTGCGGCTTTTTATAACGAATCTTTGGCTGATGAGCTGATATTTTTGGATATTACAGCATCTTCCGATGCCAGAGAAATTATGCTGGATGTGGTACGGCGAACGGCGGAGCAGGTTTTTATTCCGCTCACCGTAGGCGGGGGTATCCGAACCATTGAGGATTTTAGAAAAATACTGAATGCCGGTGCTGATAAAATTTCTGTCAACAGTGCGGCACTGAAACGGCCGGAGTTTATTACAGAAGCGGCGGAACGCTTTGGAAATCAGTGTGTTGTAGTTGCCATTGATGCCAAACGCAGACAGGAAGGCAGTTTTGACGTTTATCTGAACGGGGGACGTGTCAATACAGGCAAAGATGCTGTCGAGTGGGCAAAGGAAGCGGAACGCCTTGGGGCAGGAGAAATTCTGTTGACCAGTATGGATTGCGATGGTGTGAAAAACGGGTATGATATTGAACTGACAAAGGCAGTATCTTCCGCTGTGCGTATTCCTGTTATTGCCTCCGGCGGTGCAGGCAGCAGGGAGCATTTTTATGAGGCACTGACGGAAGGCGGTGCAGACGGGGCTTTGGCGGCATCCTTGTTCCATTTCAGAGAATTGGAAATCAGAGATCTGAAAGAATATCTGCACAAAAAACAGGTTCCCGTACGATTGTAGGAGGGTTAAAAATGGAGTTTCGATTGATGGACCAACTGAAATTTGATGAAAAGGGTTTGATTCCTGTTATTGCTCAGGATTATGAGAATGGACAGGTACTCATGCTGGCTTATGCCAACAAGGAAGCTATGGAAAAAACACTGGCAACCGGTACCGTATATTATTTTAGCAGAAGCCGTCAGGAGCTTTGGCATAAAGGGGAAACCTCAGGACATTATCAAATTGTAAAGGAAATTCTTTATGACTGCGATGGAGATACCCTTCTCATCAAAATCGACCAAAAGGGAGCCGCCTGTCATACCGGAAAACGGTCCTGTTTTTATCGGAACAGCAAGGGTGAGGAGGTTATCTGATGGAAAATTCACAGGTGTTATACGAAGTCTATCAAGTGATTACAGACAGAAAGCGTTGTCCCAAGGAAGGCTCTTATACCAACTATCTATTTGAACAAGGTATTGATAAAATACTGAAAAAGGTAGGAGAGGAAGCGACAGAAACCATTATTGCCGCAAAAAATCCCGACAAAAGCGAAATCGTTTATGAAATTTCAGATTTGATGTATCATCTTTCTGTGCTTATGGCTGAACGTGAAATTACATGGGATGATATTTTTGAAGAATTGAAGTACAGAGAACTAAAGGAAGGGAATCTAAAAACCTTTCATAAGAAGGGAGAAATCTAAAATGGTAATGATAGGATTCATCCCATTATTAGGAATTGCAGCCTTTTTTCTGATCGCACTCATTTTGGTTGTTCTTCTTCTTTTAAAAAAATAATTTTTGCAGACAGGCAACATTTTACAAAATACCTCATAGGATAGGAATGTAAATAAAATCTTTTCTAACCTGAAGGAGGTATTTTTTTTATGAATGGATTAGGCTGCGGAACTAATGGTTGTGACAGTATTATTTGGATTATCCTTTTGCTTTGCTGTTGTGGCGGCGGGAACAAGGGTATCGGTGGTTGCGATTCCGATGGTGGTTCTTGGATTTGGATTATTTTATTACTTTGCTGCTGCGGAGGCGGCATCGGACAAATCGGTAATTGCGGCAACTCTTGCTGCTAAAAGTACATTGGAACTCCCCCGAAAACGGGGGAGTTTTAGTTTGTCGAAAAAGTAGCTGCTGTAAAATAAAAGCTAAATTCCTCGTACAAGGGCATAAGCCCCTAGAAATCAGTTTTTTTCTTTATTTTCGTGGAAATAAGTTCTATAAAGATGATTCCGCTTGGGGGCTTGCAGTCCCCAAGCCTCTTGCTCTTTCGAAGGGAACCGGTGGTTTTTGACAGGCTGAGTTTCCCCGAAAACAGGGGAGTTTGTCATTTTCTGCGATGGAAAAATTTGAACCTCTTGTTAAAATCATATAGAATAAAACAAAAATACCATTATTTTACAGGAGGACAAGCTATGAAGATACGATTAGAAGCCTTTTATACCAAAAAGTCAGATTTCATCCGAAAAAATATCGAAAGTCAGAAGGATATGTATCTGGAACGAACAGGGGAACTTCGGAATTCCTTTTTTGAAGCTTTCTTTGAACAGTGTATCGAAAGCACAGTGGCCGATGCTTATGAGATTTTTCTGGAAACCAAAACGGAGCATAATTATTTTCAAAAACATCTCAAGGAATTGGACGAGGGTTGCGGTCAGCGTTTTTTTAAGCTTATGGCTATCCATCATAGTATCAAAATGGTACGGAAAAAGAGAAAAGAACTGGAATGGGGGGACATGAGTCGGGCTATGTGTATTGTTTTCGACTTTACCAAAACAGAGGCTAAGCTGGCAGATATTTTGTATGGCTATGCCTGTATACAGGATACTGTTTTTCCCTTTCTCTTCGCCAGAGTGGCAGCGGGATATTTGTTTTTCAGCCCCAAGCTAAACCCTTTTTCAGTGGCTTTTATTGAGAATTTTTGTTATAATTCTTATAGCAATTTCATGGCGTCCTTTACCAAATATCTTTCGGTGAACTTAAGACTTCGTAAGGCCGCCCAGTAGGAAAAAGAAAAGGGTGAGGGTATGGCGTGGACGCCGGAACAACAAAGGGCAATCGAAACAAGAAATGGCGATCTTTTGGTAGCAGCGGCGGCAGGCTCCGGAAAAACAGCAGTATTGGTGGAGCGGATTATTTCTATGATTACAGAGGGAGAGCATCCGTTGGATATTGACCACCTTTTGGTGGTAACCTTCACCAAGGCGGCAGCTTCGGAGATGAGCCAGCGTATCGGTGAAGCTATTTCCAAAAAGCTGGAAGCAGACCCGTTTAATGAACATCTGCAAAACCAGCTTACCTTTTTGAATCGGGCGGATATTAAAACTATCCATGCCTTTTGTTTACAGGTAATAAAAGAAAATTATCATATACTGGATATAGACCCATCTGTTCGCACCGCTGACCCAGCAGAAGTAAAACTGTTGCAGAACGAGGTGTTGGAGGATGTATTTGAAGAACTTTATGAGGAAAACAGGGAAGATTTTTTTACATTGGTGGAAGCCTTTGGGGAGGATACGAAAGACAGAAAGTTGAAGGAATTGGTTTTGAGAATCCATACCTTTGTACAAGGTTGTCCTGAGCCTGTTGGCTGGCTCACCGAAATGGCAGAAGCCTTTAAACTACCGGAAGGCGGTACGCTGGACGACACCATCTGGATGCCTATTCTGCGGGAAGCCATGGCAGCAGAAACGGAGGATGCTATCCTTCAAATGCAGGATGCCCAAAGAATGGCGTTGCAGACGGTGGGATTTGAGGGATACCTGAAAAATATTGAAAAAGAAATAGAAATGCTTCGAACCTTTCAAAATTATTTTTCTCTGCCCTTTGAACAGATTTATGGTGCTTACAAAGGAATTATTTTTGGCAGACTTAACGCCTACAAGGGAGAGGATACGGAACTGGCGGAACGAATCAAAGGGTTGCGGAACAGTGCAAAAAAGACGATTTCCGCTATGGAAGGAAAATATTTTCTCTATCGCCCAAAGCTGATGCAGAGCCATGTGGAAAACCTGTATCCCCTTGTGCGTACGTTGGTGGAAGTCGTTCAGTTTTTTTCTCAGAGATACCAACAGGCAAAGAAAGAAAAAATGCTCCTCGACTTCGGGGATTACGAGCATTTTTGTTTAAAAGTTCTTTTGGAGGAAGGCAGTACGCCGGAGCATATTATTCCTTCGTCGGCGGCCTTGGAGCTACAAAAGAAATATGATGAAGTAATGATTGACGAATATCAGGACAGCAATATCATTCAGGAGATGATTCTTTCTGCGGTTTCTAGGAAAAGCAGAGGGGAAAACAACCGTTTTATGGTAGGCGATGTGAAACAGAGTATTTATCGGTTTCGGCTGGCAATGCCTGAAATTTTTATGGAGAAATACCAGACCTATCCCTCAGAGCAAGGGGGACGGGAACAAAAAATCATTTTGTCTAAAAATTTCCGCAGTCGTGCCAATATACTAGCGGGCATCAATTTTCTGTTCCGTCAGCTTATGTCGGAAAAACTGGGTGAGCTGGTTTATGATGACGAGGCCGCCCTTTACCCCGGTGCGGCATTTCCCGCTTGTAGTGAAAACTGTGGGGGAAAAAATGAACTCCTTCTGGTGGATACGTCTGATAGCTTGGAAGAATACGAAGATGGGATTTCGGAAGAGTTGGAGGAGTTGAACCGCCGTGAGCTGGAAGCCATGGTCATTGCCAAACGGATTAAAAAGCTCATGGGGGAAGAAAATTTTCATGTGTTGGATAAAAAAACGGAGGAATACCGTCCTGTGGAATTTAGGGATATTACGGTATTGATGCGAAGTATCAAGTCATGGGAGGGCATCTTTGAAACTGTTTTTGCAACAGAAGGGATTCCTTTCTATGCGGAAACGGTTATGGGCTATTTTGATACACCGGAGGTTGCTACGGTCTTGAATTTCTTGCAGATTATTGATAACCCAAGACAAGATATTCCCTTGATTTCTGTGCTTCATTCCCCCGTATATGGATTTTCTGCCGATAGTCTTATGGAAATCCGTTTAGAAGGCGGAAGGGGCAGTTATTATGATTGTGCCAAGGAATATGTGCGGAAATATGAAGCGAAAAATGAGCAAGACATAGATGAGGAAATTGCCAAAAACCTTCTGCGGTTTTTCGGAGATTTGACGGAATGGCGAGAAAAAGTAATCCATATGTCCATCAGTGAACTATTGTGGTATTTATATGGGGTTACCGGTTACTTTGATTATGTTGGTGTTACAGCGGGGGGCAATCTCCGTCAGGCAAATTTACGGTTTTTGATTGAAAAAGCCGAGCAATACGAAAAAAGCAGTATGAAGGGACTTTTCCATTTTGTACGATATATCGAAAGTGTGAAAAAAGCCAGTGATGACAGCAGTTCTGCCAAGGTTATGAGCGAAAACGAAAATCTGGTGAAGATTATGACCATACATAAAAGCAAGGGGCTGGAATTTCCTGTTGTATTTGTGGCAGATTTGGGCAAGGAATTTAATAGAGGAGATACCAGAGCAGATGTGATTCTGCACCAAAGCTTCGGTTTTGGTATGAATTATCTGGATTTGGAAAAGAGGGCTTCTTATCAAACGCTTCCCAAAACGGCATTGGCGGAAAAAATCAAAAATGAAAACCTTTCCGAAGAAATGCGTGTCCTTTATGTAGCATTGACAAGAGCCAAGGAAAAGCTGATTTTGACGGGCTGTGTGAAAAATATAAAAAAACGGCTGGACGAATGGGTGTTGGCAGCGGATACAAAAAGTCAGCGTTTGCCTGTGTTTCGGATGCAAAAAGCAAAAAACTACCTGGACTGGATTATGCCTGCTATGCTTCGGCATCCTTGTGCTGTAGAGTTTTTAAAAAAGGAAGAGTCAGGCGTTTGGGACGAGCTTTATTGTTTTCAGGGGGAAATTTCCGATTGGCGTATTCTATTGATTCCAAAGGAAGAAATCTATCTGGAACGACAGAACGAAAGAGTGCAAAGAAAAGGGGCACAGGATAATTTTTCGCAATGGGATAGTCAGCAGGATTATAGCGGAAAACGGCAGAGTATTTTCCAACGTCTGGGCTGGGTTTACCAATATAGGGAAGCGACCTTTTTACCGGCAAAAATTACTGTTTCAGAGGTGAAACGAAAACAGTATGAAGAAGGGGCAGAAGAAACAGAAGGCGGCTATGGGAAAAGCACATGGACACCTGTGTTCCGACAGCCGGACTTTGCAGGGAAAGAAAAAATACTCACATCTGCCCAAATAGGTACGGCCATGCATAGGTTTATGGAATATGCTGACCTTAGGAAACACTATGATGGCGTGGAGGTGGAAGAACAGATTCTTTGGATGGTAAAAGAGGAATTGTTAACGGAACAAGAAGGAAAGGCCTTAAATCGGCAAGCGCTTTGCAGCTTTTTTGATTCTCCTGTGGCAGAAAGAATGCGAAAATCGGAAAAAATCGAAAGAGAGCGTCCTTTTGCTATGACAATGACACCGAAGGAATTATTTCTGCAAGATAAATATGGGGATATTGAGGAAAGTGTCCTAATCAACGGTATTATTGACTGTTATTTTTATGAAGGAGAGGACATTGTCCTGTTGGATTATAAAAACGACAAGGTAAGGAGCGGGGGAGAAGAAGTGCTGAAAGAAAGGTACGGGGTGCAGATACAAATTTACCGTAGGGCACTGAAACGGATTACGGGCAAAAGGGTGAAGGAATGTTGCTTATACTCTTTTGACCTAAATAAAGAAATTCAGTTATAAGGGAGGGGCATATGAAACGGTTATCCTATGCTTTGGTGATTCTTGCGGCGGTTAGTTGGGGCATTATCGGTATCTTTACAAAGCAGATTGCAGCATTGGGTTTTACGGAACTGGAAATGCTGTTTATCAAGGTAGTTATCGGCGTTGCTGTTCTGGTTCCTATTTTTTTAGTAAAGGACAGAAGTTTATTTTGTTTGCACAGCATTTTTGACCTGAAGTATTTTGTAGGTACGGGAATTTGCAGCTTTGTATTTTTCAGCTGGTGCTATATGAAGGCTATTAATATCACAAGCTTGGGCGTAGCGGCGGTGCTTCTTTATACAGCACCAACGATTGTTATGGTGTTTTCCTTATTTTTGTTTCATGAAAAGCTGACGGGGAAAAAGGTAATAGTGCTTGCTATGACATTTTTGGGGTGTATTCTTGTGACAGGCTTATTGGAGGCTGGGGCTGGTCGTGTTACAGCGAAGGGGATACTGCTTGGACTTTGCGCAGGCTTTGGCTATGCGTTATATAGTATTTTCGGTACCTTTGCATTACGAAAAAACTATCGTTCCATGACTATTACATTCTATACCTTTTTAGTGGCGGCTGTTTTTATGGCTTTTTTAGTGAATCCCTTTTCTTTGGTGCAAAGGATTACAGAGCAAAAAAGATGGCTTTTTACCATAACCTTTGCGGTATCGACGACGATTGTTCCGTATTTGGCATATACTGCGGGGCTTAGCCATATTGAAGCAAGCCGTGCTTCCATTATCGCCACCATCGAGCCTGTTGTGGCAGCGGTGGTAGGAATTCTTTTATTCGGAGAATCGGCTTCTGCCATGAAGCTTGCAGGAATCGCACTAGTGCTGTCATCTGTGTTTTTTATGAAGGAAAAACCGGCAGGGAAGCAGGAAGATATAGCTACACCAAATTGATAAAATATTTGAAATATTGATTATAATGAAAAATAGAGCGTGTCGACACGCCGATATGCTCTATTTTTTTTTGCATTTTTCGACTTGAAATGTTACACTATATCAGATGAAACTGATTAGAGATGTAAGAATTTTTTAAGAGAACAACTCGTAATTTTTAAATACATTCTGTTATACTTTTCAGAAAACATAAAGGGGCGTATTCTGAAGACGAAAAACAGGGAGGATAGAAAGAACTGACAGGGGGAGCATTATGGAAAAGTTTAATATTTTGGTGTGTGATGACGATAAGTCAATAGTAGATGCCATTGAAATATATCTGAAACAGGAAAATTACAATATCATTAAGGCGTATAACGGTTTGGAGGCATTAAAGGCTTTGGAAGAACAGGAAATCCATCTGATTTTGTTGGATATTATGATGCCAAAGCTGGACGGGCTGAATGCCACCATTAAAATACGGGAAAGCCAAAACATACCAATCATTATTCTTTCAGCAAAATCAGAGGATACGGATAAAATATTGGGCCTGAATTTTGGGGCGGATGACTATATTACAAAGCCTTTTAACCCGCTGGAGCTTTTGGCCAGAGTCAAGAGCCAGATGCGGCGGTATACCAGTCTTGGAAGTATAGCGGAAAAAAGCAATACAATTAAAATCGGAGGACTGGAGCTGGATAAAGATGCAAAAGAAGTACGGGTGGAGGGAGAGTCGGTTAAACTGACGGCTACGGAATATGGAATCCTACAGCTTTTGATGGAAAATGCGGGAAAAGTGTTCTCTATCGACCAGATTTATGAAAGTGTCTGGAATGAACTTTCTTTTGCACCTGAAAATACAGTTTCTGTTCATATCAGAAGGATTCGGGAAAAAATCGAAATCAATCCGAAGGAGCCTCGGTATTTAAAGGTGGTGTGGGGAATTGGATATAAAATTGAAAAAAGCTAGACTATATTCCACAAGATTGAAAACGTTGGCTGTGATTCTGTTTTTTGTCAGCATTCTCAGTGTATATCTTGCTACGATTATTTTTGGTAATATCAACCAAAATTGGAGATACGGCGTTATCAATGCAGATACGTATTTCGATACGGAAACCTTCCGTGAAAAGTTTAATTTGCTTATGGACGATGTGGTAGATGTCCATATCCTTTTTCAGGATGAGGAACATATTGAAAGCGGGGAATTGATTACAAGAGAAAATATGATTACAAGTTTTAAGAATTATTATGGTATTTTGGATGGAGTGATTACCCAGAGTACAAAAATCAATGATACTTATGATGGGCTTGAGGTATTTGGAGAAATTCCCGAAAGCCTAAAACATAATTTTGAAGAATATAAAGATTTGGTGGAAAATCGTCTGCCCCAGTATCGAAAAATGTATATCCGGAACCAGTTGGAGGATTACCGTATCAGACGACAGGAACTGGAGCAACACAAAAACTTCCTTTATTATCTGGAGGATAAAGAAGGCGTAAAGGTTGCAGGAAATACGACAAAAGCTACTATTGCCGATATGGGGCGTACCGTTGTGATAGAAGGCGAGTTTTCCAGCGACAATCTTGGGTATTATAATGGATATAAGAACGAGATTTTGGCAGACAGTGGCTATAAGCTTTATGCGGCAGTTCAGGATCCATTGCAACCCTATGACACTTTTTTTGCGGAGCAGGAAGAATTTAATATTATAAAAAAAAGTATTCCCATTCTCGGGGGAGTGGCAATGGTATCCATTATCCTGATTCTTTTAACTCTCTGCTATTTAATTCGTGTGGCTGGGCAGAAGGAAAAGGGTGGGAAGGTTTATTTTATGGCCATAGACCGAATGTATAATGACGTCCATTTCTTTCTAGTATTAGGCTTCGCACTGTTTTCTGTAATCTTCGGGATTGTACTGCTAAATGCTATCATAGACCGAGGCATGGATTTTTGGGCCTATATTTTTTCAACTATATTGGGTGGTCTGATTATGGTGGATGCTGCAATTGGTTTAAGTTTTTTACTGTCTATGACAAGGCAGATTAAAGGTCGCAGGTTTTTTAGAAACACCATGGTGGGGGCGATAGCCCGAAAATTCAGAATGCTTTTCATCGGAAAAACATTTCAAGGCTGGTTAGTTTTTTTGCTCATGGGGTATGGATTTATAAATTGTACATTGACATTGCTGTGGATGCATATTTCTTTTATTTTGGGTACTGGATTTTGGTTTTTCCTATGTTTGGGTATGTTACTTTGCTTTAATTTCTTTTCTGCTTATCTTTGTATCAAGGGATTGGGTTCTCTGACAAAAATTATGGTCGCTGCGGGAGAAACAGCAAGGGGTAATTTGAGCTATAAACTGGATATTACCAGAATTTCTCCATCCTTTAGCAACTTTGCCACAGATGTTTCCAATATTCAGAACGGTCTGAAAAAGGCTGTGGAGGAAGCAGTCAAAGGGGAACGTATGAAATCGGAACTGATTACCAATGTGTCCCATGACCTAAAAACACCCTTGACCTCGATTATTACCTATGCCGATTTACTTACAAAGGAAGAACTGGCAAATGAAACAGCACGTGGCTATGTAGAAATATTATACGAAAAATCATATCGTCTGAAACAGCTCATTGAAGATTTGATTGAAGCAAGTAAAGCCTCCAGCGGCAATCTGTCAGTTTTCAAGGGGCGTGTAGAATTGCGCCAGCTTATGATGCAAGCCATTGGAGAGATGGAAGAAAAAATAGAGCATACAGGCCTTGCGTTTGTAATTTCCTGCGAAGAAGAAGTATCGGTGTTTGCGGATGGACGTCATATGTGGCGGATTGTGGAAAACCTCCTTTCCAATACCATAAAATACTCTATGCCACGATCCCGTGTTTATATTGATGTTATCAAAACGGATACCATGGGCATTCTGGTTGTAAAGAATATTTCAGAGGTACCCATTGATATCAGCGCCGACCGTCTGATGGAACGGTTTGTGCGGGGAGATAAATCCCGAACGACAGACGGCTCAGGGTTGGGAATTTCTATTACGAAAAGTTTATCAGAGCTTCAAGGCGGCAGTTTTGAAATCAGTATTGACGGCGATTTATTTAAAGCGATTGTAAAGATGCCTCTTTGGGACGAAGAGGAGAAGGAAGTTCCTTTGGAGGGAGAGAAACCAGAAAAGGAAACAGAAAAGGAATCCAAATAAGAGAAGCATTTCGGACACAATACAAAAGAGGGTAGAGGGGGTTGCAAAGTCAAAACATTGTGGCTTTGGCTCAAACACTATCCTCTTTTTTTCAAAAGGATTTAAAGGTTAATATACAAAGAAAATTGATGGAAAGAAGAAAAAAAGCCTTTTTTCTTCTTTTTCTGTTTTTAAGATTATGATATACTAATAACTACAGAAGTGATTATTTCTGTCAGATTGAAGACAAACCTTCAATTTAGCCAATTATTTGCAGAGGGTTTGGGAACGAAACGTTCCCAACTGAAA
>CAZCDP010000016.1:0-17743 GCA_964497675.1 uncultured Candidatus Epulonipiscium sp. | reverse complement strand
ACAATCGGTGGTAAGGCAGGAGCAGTTTATTATGATATAGGCGATACCGTCAAAAAAGGGGATGTTCTCTTTCAGATGGACACCGCAGATATTTTGAATAACCTCAATGTGCTGCGAGCGTCCCTTGCCACAGCGGATGCCAACATAGCTTCCGCCAAAACCGCTATAGATACGGTAAACGGCGCTGCCATGCAGACACAGACCGAAAATGCCAAGGCAGGGCTTGCCAATGCGGAGCTGGCTTACAACAACGCCAAAACAACCTATGATAACAACAAGGTATTATATGACGCAGGTATTATCGCCCAAGGGGACATGGACAAAATTAAAATGGCATACGACAATGCCCGTATCACTTACGAACAGGCAAAGCAAACCTTTGACATCGTAACCAATAAAATGCCCGCAGAAAATATGCGAAAAGCCAAGGATGCTTACCAGATTGCTGTATCCAACAGAGCCTCTGTGGCGGCACAGATTGCAGGAGCCGAAAAAACCTTACGAGATGCTTCTGTGAAAAGCCCTCTTAGCGGCGTAGTCACAAGCTGCAACGTGGTAGCAGGCACCGTTCTTGCCCAATCTCAGCCCGCCTTCACCATCATGGATATCAGCAAAGTGGAAATGGAAGCCAGTGTATCTGAACAGGTCATCAACACCCTGAAAGCAGGAGAAAAGGTTACTGTGCAACTATCCGCCCTGTCGAACAAGCCTATTTCCGGTACCATCAGCTCTGTCAACCCCGCTGCTAATCAAAAAGGTACCTATGATGTAAAAGTCGAAATGGATAACACCTCCGGGCTATTGAAAGTAGGTATGCTGGGAGAAATTTATTTTACAAAAGAAACGGCAAAAGATGTTATTGTTGTGCCAAGAAGCTGTGTATTGACCAAAAACGAAGAAAGCTACGTTTATATCGAAAACAAGGGGATTGCGAAAAAAATAGTCGTACAGACAGGCATTGATAACGGTGACGAAATCGAAATCGTATCAGGCCTAAAAGAAGGTATGCATCTTATTTCCAAAGGGCAGACCTATCTTTCCGACGGCAACCCTGTAAAAATTGGCACCACCAAAAAGGGGGAATAAACGATGTTTTCAAAAACCTCCATCAAACGGCCTGTCACTACGGTTATGCTCCTTCTGATGGTCATTCTCGTGGGTATTCTAGCCTATATGGGCCTTGATTTGGCGCTGATGCCATCTATTGATGTACCCGTTGCCCTAGTTCACACTACCTACATTGGCGCAGGCCCCAGTGAAATCGAAAATCTGGTAACAAAGCCTGTGGAAGAAGCTTTGGGTACCGTCAGCAATGTGGAAAAAATAACTTCTGTTTCCAGTGCCAATACCTCCATGGTTATGGTGCAGTTCGTAGACGGAACAGACATCGATATGTCCGCTGTGGATATGCGAGAAAAACTTGACCTTGTAAAGGGCAGTCTTCCTGAGGATTCCAGCGAACCTGTTGTCTTAAAAATTGATATGAATGCCATTCCTGTATTCGTAGGCGTTACCAGTGAAAATTTGGATTTGACCCAGCTGAATAATCTGCTGGAAGAAAGCATTACGCCAAAGCTGGAGCGTATCGAAGGCGTTTCTGCCGTCAATCTTTCCGGCGGTTTGGAAAATGAAATCGAAATTACTCTGAACCCCGAAAAAATGGAAGGCTACGGCATTACCGCCAACCAACTTTCTCAAGCCCTGTCGACAGAAAATATGAATATGCCCTCAGGCAATATTTATCAAGGCGAAAGCCAGCTCCAACTTCGAACCATAGGCGAATTTTCTTCTGTAGATGATATCAGAAACCTGCCCATAACCACCCCTGCCGGCGGACTCCTTTATCTGCGGGATGTGGCAGATGTTCATGAAACAACAAAGGACAGAAATTCCTTTACCTTCGTCAACGGTACAGAAGGTATCATGATTTCTCTTGACAAACAATCCACAGCAAACATTGTGGATGTCAGCAATAAAATTAACGCAGAACTGGAAAAACTACAGAAGGAATATCCTGAAATCAAAATCCATATGCTATCGGATACTGCGGATTACATCAAAGATTCCATAGGTAACGTAACCTCCACAGCTTTTCAGAGCGCTCTTGTGGCTGTTATCGTGCTTTTCCTCTTTCTGCGAAACCCCATTACCTCACTGATTATCGGTATTTCTATCCCTACTTCTATACTGGCAACCTTTGCCCTGATGTATCTAAAGGGGCTTACCATGAATATCATTTCTATGGGCGGTATCTCCCTGGGAATCGGTATGCTGGTGGATAACTCCATAGTCGTATTGGATAATATCTTTAAGTATTGGGAACGAGGGGCAAGCCCCAAAGAAGCGGCGCAAAAGGGTTCGGCAGAAATCAGCATGGCTGTAACAGCCTCCACCCTGACCACCATTGCCGTATTCCTTCCCTTGGTCTTTGTAAAGGGTTCTGTGGGACAGATGCTGCAAAACCTTGCCTATACCATTTGTTTTGCTCTGTCGGCCTCCTTGGTTGTTTCTCTTACCTTTGTGCCCATGGCCTGCTCCATATTGCTGTACCGTGGAGAACAAAAAGCGTTGAAATCTTTCAAAGCACTCAACATGGTACTGGTAAAATGGGGATATTTTATCCATATGATGGATGAACATTACCGTAAAGTATTGGTCTGGACCTTGCGCCACAGAAAAAGAACGGTAGCTATCGTTTTGGCCTTTTTCATCTTTACCCTTGCCCTCACCCCTTTGGCAGGCTTTGACTTTATGCCAAAAATGGACCAAGGTTCTGCTACCATCACAGTCGAGCTGCCCAAGGGTACCACACTGGAAGTAACAGAGGATGCTGTTCATGAAGTATTAGCCCGACTGGAAGGCATACCCGAACTGGACTTAATCTATGCCAGTGTCGGCAGTGGGATGATTGCAACAGGCACAGACAGTGCCACCGTAACCGTAAATCTGGTGGATAAAAAAGATAGAAAACGAAGTACCGATGAGGTCTGCGTGGAAATCAAAGAAAAGCTAGCCGACGTACCCGGCGTGGAAACCACCGTTTCCAGTGCCGATAATGCCATGGGCTCCTTTGGCGGTTCTGACATATCTTTAAATATTACAGGCTATGACATGGACCTTCTTCACCAGACAGAAACCGATGTAAAAGAGATTCTGAAAAACACGAAAGGCCTGAAGGACGTCAGCGGCTCCTCCGATGAAACCGTACCTGAGGCATGGGTTGCCGTCAACCGCAGCAAAGCCTCTCAATATGGCATTTCAACAGCATCCCTTGCAGCAACCTTGAATACGGCTGTTTCAGGCACCGTTTCCACCCAGTACAAAGTAAACGGCGATGAAATCGATGTACGCATCCGTTATGACAAAGATAATTTAAACTATATCAACGATGTAAAAAACCTCACAGTGACCTCTCCTTCCGGTCTTTCCGTACCTCTATCGGAAGTCGCAGATATTGAGATTGTGGAAAGTGCAGTACAGATTTTCCGTGAAAACCAGAAAAAATATGTCACCGTAGAAGCTAATACGGATGGTATCGATTCCAACACCGCCAGAAAACTGGTGGATGAAAAATTAAAGGATTATGCCTTTCCCGACGGCTGCAGCTACAGCTACAGCGGCACTCTGGAGCAGATGCAAAAGTCCTTCAAGAGCCTTTTGCTTGTATTTATTGTTGCTGTCCTTTTGATTTATATGATTATGGCATCCCAGTTTGAATCTCTGATTTATCCGGGCATCGTTATGTTTTCTATGCCGCTTGCCATAACAGGCGGTATTCTGGGGCTTGTCATTACAGGCAATACCATCACAGTAGTTGCCTTTATGGGCTTTATTATGCTGGTAGGCATTGTCGTAAACAACGCCATCGTTCTGGTAGACTATACCAACCAGCTTATGGCCAAGGGAAAGCCCTGCGATGAAGCCCTTATTGAAGCAGGCCCAAGCCGTCTGCGGCCTATCCTTATGACAACACTAACTACTATCTTGGGTATGCTGCCCATTGCTTTTGGTACTGCAGAGGGAATTGAAATGCAAAAATCTATGGCAATCACCGTAATCTTCGGTTTGACTGTTTCCACCCTCATCACATTGATTTTTATTCCGGTGCTTTATTCCGGTGTCAATGATGTGAAAAGAAAAATCCACAAAAAAAGAAGGCTGAAAAAGGATAAGAACCTGTCCCTTTCAGCGGATTAAGGGAGCTGTAAACGATGAAAAAAATAGAAATTATTGTACGGCGGGAAAAAGTAGATACCCTAAAAAGTAAGCTCACAGAGCTGGGTGCAACGGGCATCCTCCTTTCCAATATCGCAGGATTTGGAAAAGAGGAAAGCTACACCCAAACATACCGCGGCAAAGAATATACCTTTTATACCGTACAAAAAATGAAAATGGAAACCGTAGTACGGGATGACCTAGCAGAAGATATCATAAACGCCGTTCTGGAAATCGCCCAAACAGGAAAACAGGGCGATGGCAAGGTCTATGTCTATGACATCTGTGACGCTGTCCGTATCCGTACCGGGGAGCGGGGCGAAAGCGCTCTGTAACACCGCTTCTTTTTCCAAAACACAAGAGCTGTTTCAAAACGATACCTATCATCGCAGTGAAACAGCTCTTATTTCCTTTTTCCCGTTTTATGTTCCCTTTTAGGAATACCCTAACCAACCCCAAAATTTCCAGCTGGAATGTTCCATGTGTATATACAAATGACTTGACATATACAGCGAAATATGTCATATTAAATAAAAATGAACGTACCTGCGTGAAAAATCAGGAGGAAAAAATGGATACCATCAAAGAAAAAATACAAGCATTAAAAAAGGAAAAAAATGCTGTAATTCTGGCTCATTATTATGTAGCCGATGAAGTACAGGAAATTGCAGATTATGTGGGCGATTCCTTTTATCTGAGCAAGCTCGCCACAGAGGTAACGGAACAGACGATTCTGTTTTGCGGTGTTTCCTTTATGGGTGAAAGTGCAAAAATACTGAACCCGAACAAAACTGTTTTACTGCCTGATGCGACGGCGGGCTGTCCCATGGCATATATGGTAGATATTCCTAACATACAAAAAATGCGTGAAACCTATGAGGATTTGGCAGTGGTCTGTTATATCAACTCAACGGCAGAAATCAAAGCCCATGCCGATGTCTGTGTCACTTCCGCCAACGCAATGAAAATCGTCAAATCCCTGCCAAACAAAAATATTTTCTTTATACCTGACGAAAATCTGGGGCGATACATCGCTTCCAAGGTGCCGGAAAAGAATTTTATTTTCAACAAAGGCTACTGTCATGTGCATACGGAAATCACAGCAGAAAAGCTGCAAAAAGCAAAGGCAGAACACCCCCATGCAGAGGTTTTGGTACATCCCGAATGTACCATGAACGTACTGGGCCTCGCTGACTATGTGGGAAGCACCTCAGGAATCATAGAATATGCCACAAAAAGCTCTGGTAAGGAATTCATTATCGGAACGGAAATCGGCGTTTTATATGAATTAAAACAAAAAAACCCCGAAAAGATTTTTTATACAATGGGCCATGGCCCTCTTTGTGCCAGTATGAAAAAAATCACATTGGAAAAAGTGAAACTGGCACTGGAAACCATGTCGAAGGAAGTGGTGCTGGACGAAGCTTTGCGTCTGCGTGCTATGGCACCGCTGAAAAAAATGTTGGAACTGGGAAAATAAAAAAAGTCTAACGACTAAAAGAAGGAAAGCGAGAGATTATGAAGGAGCAATTTGATGTAGTAATCGTAGGAACCGGAGCAGCCGGGTTATTTTCTGCATTATGTCTTCCATCTCATTTACAGATTCTGATGCTGACAAAGGACGAACTGGAAAACAGTGACTCTTATCTTGCCCAGGGCGGGATTTCTACGCTGCGAGATGAGAATGATTATGACAGCTATTTTGAGGATACCTTGAAGGCAGGACGATATGAAAATAACAAGGAATCTGTGCGGATTATGATTGAAGATTCCAGAAAAATTATCGATGATCTCATTAATTACGGTGTAGATTTTGACCGTGACAAGGACGGAAACATCACCTATACCAGAGAAGGCGCTCATTCCACCTTCCGTATCATGCACCACAAGGATATAACAGGAAAAGAAATCACAAGAAAACTCATTATGGAAGCACAAAAAAGACAAAACATCACCATGCTGGAATATACCACCATGGTAGATTTGATTACAGAAAACAATATCTGTTACGGCATCGTGGCGGAAGACAAGGATGGCAAACAAACGGCTGTTTACAGCAGGCTCACCGTTCTGGCTACGGGCGGACTGGGCGGATTGTTTTCACATTCCACAAACTTCCCCCATATTACAGGGGATAGCTTTGCCCTTGCCCTAAAGCATGACATTGCGCTGGAAAATATCGACTATATCCAAATCCACCCGACAACTCTTTATTCCAAAAAACAGGGGCGGCGTTTCCTCATTTCCGAAGCGGTTCGTGGAGAGGGTGCTATTTTATTGAACCCCAAAAAGGAGCGGTTTGTCAATGAACTTCTTCCTCGTGATGTGGTGACAGAGGCCATCAAAAAGGAAATGAAAAAATTCAATTCCGAATATGTATACCTCTCTCTATCTCACATGGGGAAGGATAAGATTTTATACCGTTTCCCAAACATTTATGAAAAATGTCTGGAGGAGGGCTATGACCTGACCCGAGATATGATTCCTGTCACACCGGCACAGCATTATCTCATGGGGGGTATTAAAGTGAATACGAATGCCCAGACCTCCATGGAGCATTTATTTGCTGTGGGAGAAACCGCTTGCAACGGTGTGCATGGTGCCAATCGTCTTGCGAGCAATTCCCTATTAGAAAGTCTGGTTTTTGCCAAACGGGCGGCCATACAGATGACAGAGTACATAAAATCCATCTCTGAACAGCACCCTATGGTAAAAGTAAAAGATTTTGAAGACAAAGAAACAAGACAGCTTCGCAACAAACAGAGGATTCTGGCAGAAATCAAAAGAAGGGACAATGACTTTTATGATAACTGGTGTAACGATGAAGGTTAATATTGACCAATATATTCTCAATGCATTAAAAGAAGATATTCCTAGTGAGGACGTGACAACAAACGCTATTATGCCCCAAGCCAAACAGGGACGTGCTGACCTGATTTGCAAACAGGACGGCATACTTTGCGGTCTTTCCGTATTCCAACGGGTTTTTGAACTTCTGGATGATAGTGCAAGGTTTGAAACCACCTTTCATGATGGGGACACCGTTAAAAAAGGTACGCTCATAGGTGTTATTTTCGGTGACATCCGCGCCCTCCTTTCGGGAGAACGGACAGCCCTTAATTATTTGCAACGGATGTGCGGTATCGCTACTTTTACAAAAAGCCTTGCCGACGAGCTGAAAGGCAGTCACACTAAATTGCTGGATACCAGAAAAACCACGCCCAATATGCGGCTCTTTGAAAAATACGCCGTAAAGGTAGGAGGCGGGCAAAACCACAGATATAATCTGTCCGATGGCATCCTAATCAAAGATAACCACATAGGAGCGGCAGGCAGCGTCACAAAAGCCATTGAGCTGGCAAAAGAATATGCACCCTTCGTCCGTAAAATCGAAGTAGAAGCGGAAACCCTGGCTATGGTAGACGAAGCCCTTTTGGCAGGTGCAGACATCATTATGCTGGACAATATGGATAACGAAACCATGAGCCATGCCGTAAAACGTATCGCTAACAAAGCGAAAACAGAGTGTTCCGGAAATGTTACAAAAGAGCGATTGGCGGAGATTGCAAAAATCGGCGTAGACTATGTTTCCGTCGGTGCTTTGACACATTCCGCTCCCATTATGGATCTTTCTTTGAAAAACTTAAAAACACTGGAATAGGACTTTCGCCTTTTAAAAAAGTAGGCGAAACCTTTAATAAAAAATAAAACGAGCCTGATTTCTCAAGGAAAACGTAGTTTGACCTTATGAGTCGAGGGCGAACCCCTCGTGGTGGTTTGGAGGTAAAGCCTCCAAGCGTGATATTTCACTTTGTATTTCATCTGCACCCGCTGTATAACATCATACAGCGGGTGTTTTTTTTACTTGACAAATCCCCAAACCCCCTGTATATTAGTAATTAAGCAATTAATTAAATATTTAAATATAAAGGAGAAGGATATGGGAACAATCAAAAGGAAACTGGCAAGTGTATCAAAAGAATGTGTTGCCTGCGGCAGCTGCGTAAAAGTATGCCCCAAAGAAGCCATTACAATATATAAAGGTCTTTTTGCAAAAGTAGATAGCGAAAAATGTATCGGTTGCACGAGATGCCAAAAGGTCTGTCCTGCCTCCGTCATTACCATGATTGAAAGGGAGGGAATATAATGATACAGAAAAAACACTGGTATGACTATCTTTGGATTCTCTCAGGACTTTATCTCATTTTAGGTTTGGTCAATATCCTCTTTGCATGGCTGGGGCTTATTTGTTTTGCCGTCCCCTTGCTTATTGCTATCATAGGAAAAAATAAAGCCTACTGTAACCGCTATTGCGGCAGAGGACAGCTCTTTCAGCTTTTGGGCGGCAAGCTTGGGCTTTCCAGAAACCATGACATCCCCCGCTGGCTCCGCTCCAAATGGTTTCGCTACGGATTTTTAACCTTTTTTATGGCAATGTTTGCGAATATGCTATTTTCCACTTATCTGGTGTTTGCCGATGTACACAGCCTACGGGAAGTGGTTACTCTGCTCTGGACAATCAAGCTCCCTTGGAACTGGGTAGATACTGCCGGTGTAACGCCTTGGGTGGCACAGTTCGCCTTTGGTTTTTACAGCGTTATGTTAACATCTACAGTTTTGGGACTTATCACCATGGTGATGTTCAAACCTCGTTCTTGGTGTGTGTATTGTCCCATGGGGACCATGACACAAGGAATTTGTCAGCTACGTAACCGAGAGGCGGTGTAAGCCTTGGAAGAAAAAGCAAAACTTGTGGCAGAACTCCTGAAAGTCCTTGCCAATGAAAACAGACTGCTCATATTATGTGTACTCCTGGAAGGGCCTATGACCGTAGGCGAGATTTGGGAGCGGATTACACCCATCACAAAGCCAGCCCTTTCCCAACACCTGTCCCTATTGAAATCTCACGGTATTTTGGATTCTGTGAAAAAGGGGCAAAATGTTACCTATTTCATCAGCGACCATCGGGTGGAGGCTGTACTGGATATTTTGAAGTGTCATTATTGCAGCTGAAAAAAATATCTGAAAATAAAAAACAAACCCCATCTGTTGACGAAAAACAGATGCAGGTTGGTTTTTTTGTTTATCTGTTGCAAATGGAAGGGTTTATTCGTTTTCCTTAAAATTCCGCATTTTTTACAGTTCTTGGGTAAGGGATGACATCGCGGATATTGCTCATACCTGTGAGATACATAACGGCACGTTCAAAGCCCAGACCAAAACCGGCATGGCGTGTACCACCGTATTTTCGCAGGTCAAGATACCACCAGTAATCTTCTTTTTTCAGCCCCAGCTCGTCCATTCTTTTTTCCAAGTTTTCCAGACGTTCTTCCCTCTGACTGCCGCCGATAATTTCGCCGATACCAGGCACCAAAAGATCCATGGCTGCTACGGTTTTGTTATCGTCATTCATACGCATATAGAACGCCTTAATTTCCTTTGGATAATCTGTAACAAAGACCGGTTTTTGGAACACTTCTTCTGTCAGATAACGCTCATGCTCCGTCTGTAAGTCAATACCCCATGAAACAGGATATTCAAATTTCTTATCTGCTTTTTCTAAAATCGACACCGCTTCTGTATAAGTAACATGGGCAAATTCAGAGGATGCAATATGTTCCAAACGTTCCAAAAGCCCCTTATCTACAAAAGAATTAAAAAATTCCATTTCCTCCGGTGCCTGCTCCAATACGTAGCGGATGATGAATTTCAAAAGGTCCTCTGCCAGTTCCATATTATCTTTCAAATCGGCAAAGGCAATCTCCGGCTCCACCATCCAGAACTCTGCCGCATGACGTGCAGTATTGGAATTTTCAGCACGGAACGTAGGGCCGAAGGTATACACATCACGGAATGCCAATGCATAGGTTTCTGCAGAAAGCTGTCCACTGACCGTAAGGTTTGTTTCTTTCCCAAAAAAATCCTTGGAAAAATCGATTTTTCCGTCCTCTGTTTTGGGTGGATTTTTAGGGTCTAATGTTGTTACACGAAACATTTCCCCCGCACCCTCGCAGTCACTTCCTGTGATAATTGGTGTATGTACATACACAAAACCACGTTCTTGAAAAAACATATGGATTGCATAAGCAATCAAACTCCGTACCCGAAAGGTTGCGGAAAAAGCATTGGTTCTGGGGCGCAAATAAGAAATCTGGCGCAGAAATTCAAAGGAATGGCGTTTTTTCTGCAACGGATAATCCGAAGCAGACAGACCCTCTACCGCAATCTTTGTCGCTTTCAACTCAAAGGGCTGTTTCGCTTCGGGGGTTTCCACCAAAATACCTGTGACAAGAATTGCAGAGCCTACACCTAATTTAGAGATTTCTGCGAAATTTTCCAAAACCTCGGCTTCGTAAACAATCTGAATATTTTTAAAGAAAGAACCATCGTTGAGTTCGATGAAGCCAAAATTTTTGGAAACACGCATGGTTCGAATCCAACCGCCCAACGTAACCTCTTTATCGGAAAATTCTTTGGTGTTTCTATAGATTTCTTTTACTTTCATGAAGTTCAATGCCATCGCTCCTTTTGTTATTTTAAATAATCGTATGCTATCTTCATTTTATCCCCTTCCCTCTAAAAACACAACGGTTTTCCCAACTTTTAAACACAGCTGCCAATAGTCTGGTTTGAAAGGTCAAAAACCCTTTGAGGTTTCACCTCCAAGCCGCCATCCTCTTTTATCAGAAATTTGCTGTGCAAATCCGCCCTATGAAATAGGCAGTACTCACAATTTGAAATGGTTTTGTCTTTAACCTAAACGGGGTGTAGACTTTGTCTACACCCCGTTTTCAAGCAGTTATCTCAAATATTTAATTAAATAACCATAGCCTTCCGCTTCCATGTCTTCTATAGACACAAACCGCAAAGCGGAGCCATTGATACAGTAACGCAGTCCACCGCCATTTTGGGGCCCATCATCAAAAACATGGCCAAGATGGGCATTCCCTACACGGCTGCGCACCTCTGTACGAACCATATCGTGAGAAAGGTCATCATATTCCTCCACAACATTGCCGTCGATAGGCTTGGAAAAACTGGGCCAGCCACAATCTGATTGGAATTTGGCTGTAGATGAAAAAAGAGGTTCCCCTGTGGTAATGTCCACATAAATACCTTTTTTGTCAAGCTTCCAATAAGGGTGGGAAAAAGGTGCTTCTGTTTCATTTTCCCTAGTCACTGCATACTGCATGGGCGTTAAGGTTTTTTTCAGTTCCTCCAAGGGCTTGGCAGTATACTTTTTCGGCTCCACAATTCTGCTTTTTTCTTTTGCGATTTTTGCAAAATTGATATGACAGTAACCCCCCGGGTTTTTAGTTAGATATTTCTGATGATATTCCTCTGCCTCGCAGAAGTGCCGCAATGGCAAAACTTCTATGGCAATGGGACGGTCATATCTTTTTTGAAGTGCAGCAATGGATTGCAAAATTACAGGCTTCTGTTCCTTTGCCACATAATAAATACCCGTGCGATATTGGGGGCCGATATCCATGCCCTGTCTGCCCAAACTGGTGGGGTCTATGGAAAAATAAAATTCCTCCAGAAGTGTCCTCAGACTGATACGGTCGGGATCAAAAAACACCTGCACCGTTTCGGCGTGTCCGCTGTTGCTGCAAACTGCTTCGTAGGTGGTTTCTTCCGTATTTCCATTGGCATAGCCTGTTTTTGTGGCACTCACACCGGGAATACCCTCCAGATACTTTTCCGTACCCCAGAAACACCCTCCTGCCAGATAGATTTCTTCTGTCCTTTTACCGTTCATAGATACTCCTTTTTATTTGCATCTGCAAGCGTCGTATTTTTTCCCTGCCTCATCCCAGTTAATCACTTTGAACCAGTTGTCAAAATACTCCGGACGGCGGTTCTGATAGTCCAAGTAATAAGCGTGTTCCCAAACATCTACCAGAAGAAGCGGACACAAGTCCATGGTAAGGGGTGTATCCTGATTCGGTGTCTGTACAATGCGGAGGTTGCCGCCCTTATCTGTCACAAGCCATGCCCAGCCGGAGCCAAACTGTCCCAGTGCTGCTTCTTTCAGCTTCTTTTCAAAGCCTTCCAATGAGCCAAAGGTACGGTCTAACATTGTTGCCAGTTCACCGGAAGGTTTTGTTGTGCCTGCCGGTGCCATGCCATCAAAATACAGGATATGGTTATAAACGCCACCTGCATTGTTACGTACTGCGGTGCGGATATTTTCTGGTAATTCTTCCTGTCGGCGAATCAATTCTTCCAGTGACCACCCATGGTAATCAGTGGCATCAGCCAGCACCTTATTCAGATTGTCAACATAGGTCTGTAAATGTTTGTCGTGATGAATATGAAGGGTTTCTTGCCCAATGTGTGGTTCCAGCGCCTCATAGGCATAGGGTAATGGTTTCAGTTCAAATTTGTAATGTTCGTTCATAAATATCGTCTCCTCTCAAAATATAACATTGTAATGATAGAGTAACCTAGCATTGCATATATAGAAATGTACGCCTGCTCTATTGAAAATTATGCACAGATTCCCTTGAAATAATGCTCCTAAAAAGCTATTGCATTTTCAGAGAAGGCATTACACTGTTTTTATCAAGCTGTCCATATTTTTTTGCGATTCATAAGAAAGGTAATTCTTTCCGTTTTTTCAACAAAGACTAAATCCATGTCGCAACCCATTCCAACCCGATAATTATTATTACTTATTTTTATATTGTAGCATTTTTCCAGTCTAATAGCAAGCCAAACAGTCTGAAAAACATTAAATTTTTCCATAAAAATATCCCCTGACCATTAAATAGCCAAGGGAAAAGGAGAAAAAATTTTGTCTGCCAATAAAATTTATGCCTTCTTTTGGAGGCTTTACCTTCAAATCACCACCAGGGTTTCACCCTGAACCCATAGGGGAAACACTCGCTTTACTTAAAAATCAGATTAAACTGATTTTTCTGCTAAGGTTTTTTGTAAAGTTTTTTTTGATCGCGTACCGCCAAGAAGCCGGATGTCCATAGGGCAGATTTGCGTCGCAACCTCCTAAAAAACGGAAAATCCTGTTGTAAGCAAATCTGACGGTTTTGTATATTTATTGATAGTCTGGTGCCTTAATCTTTTTTCTTTTTGTAGTTTTCGTAATACTGATAGTGATGAGGATTGTTTGCCCAAAGTTCCTCTGCTTTTACCGCCCATTCTTTGGAATACTCGTGGCATTTGTCACAAAGAACTCCCACATCCTCCGGTGACAGCAAATCTGTTGATTCTGGGTGGGCTTCATGCACCATACGCTCTAAAAATTCGGGGTTTTCCAACATTGGACAAGGCCGCAGATGGTTTTCATTAAATGGTTGGTGGTCCCTGTATGCCATGAATAAAGGCTGTTTCAATGCTTCAAGCAAGCTAACTTCTTTTATATTGGCACTGGAATAGTGGATGAATACACAAGGCTCCACATCGCCGTTGGCGTTGATATGCAGATAGTTTCTGCCCCCGGCAATACAACCGCCCACAAATTCGCCATCATTTTGGAAGTCCATGACAAAAATTGGTTTCCCGCCTTTTTTACCTCGAATCTCACGAATCCTGTGATACATATACTCTCTTTGTTTTACGGTAGGAATCAGTTCCTTTACTGCGGCGTTTCCTACAGGCATATAATGGAAGTACCAGCTGTAACGACAGCCATGAGCAATAATCATATCTAAAAATTCATCGGAGGTAACCGTTTCCACATTGGCACTGGTATAACAAATGGAGGTGCCAAAAATCTGACCATGGCGTTTCAAAATATCCATAGCCTGCAATACTTTTTGAAAAACACCTTCCCCTCTTCGGCTGTCATTGACTTCCTCAAAGCCCTCCAGGCTCAAAGAAAGAGAAAGATTGCCCACTTGCTCCATCTCCTCACAGAATGCATCATCCACCAATGTGCCGTTGGTAAAGGCGTGGAAGGCACAATCCTTGTGCTTACGACAAAGGCGAATCAAGTCTTTTTTCCGCATCAGCGGTTCGCCGCCGGTATACATATAAAAATAAATGCCAAGCTCTTTGCCTTGGGTAATAATACTATCCAACTGTTCAAAGGACATACTCTGTTGGTGGCCATACTCCGCCGCCCAACACCCCTTGCACCGTAAATTGCAGGCACTGGTGGGGTCAAGCAGCATAACCCATGGGATATTGCACTGATGCTTTTCACGCATCTGACGAATGGTCTTTGTTCCGTGATAGGATGCCTCAAAACCCAGATTCAACGCTGTGGTCTTTAATACATTGGGGTGGATTTCGTCCAATAATTGATTGACATAAGTAATCCATTTGCCGTCCTTTTCCTGAATCATCTCCCGTACAGCCGCATACGTTTTCTCCTGAAACATTTTTTCAGATTTTTTTTCTACAACGTCTACCAAATGCAGTAAATTTTTTTCTCTGTCCTTGTTGATATAGTTCAATATGTAGTCTAGTTCCTTGCTAACCGCTGCCCGTTCTAATTTATGAGTTATTGACATAAAAACCCCTCCATAAATTTTTCAGTTCCATATGTCTTTATTTTGACAATCCCTATTACTGTTATTCTATCACTTTATTTTTATTTTACAACTATTTTCTTATTTTTTCTCCTAAAAAAATGGTTTTTCTGTTATTTTTATTCATTTTTCGTTATAAATACGCCATTTGTTTGTTAGCCAAACAAAAAAACAGCATTCATTTATGTTCTGGACATAATATATCATATAACACATATCGTTGTTTTATTCCCGACTATGCCCACTTCTTTATTGTCAAATTATTAACCATTCCTTTGGCTTTTCCCCTCTATCAGAGATATTTTTTTTCATCCATTAAAAAAACAGGGTGTAGACCTTGTCTACACCCTGTCAACTTGTGGAAAAACCGCCTGTTCCCTTCGAAAGAGCAAGCGGCTTGGGGGAAAAGTTTCCCCAACTGGAATCCACAGAGAAAATTGACCACGCACCCCGAAGATAACAGGGACGGCCGAAGAACGGCTTTTGCCAAAGGCAAAAGTGCTTGACCACGCACCCCGAAGATAACGGGGACGGCCGATGGACGGCTTGCATCTTAAAGTACAGCGTATCTTTCTATTCCCGCATGGTTTTGCGGTATTCCTCTGCATTCATTTCCGCCGTAATTTTACCGTTTTCGATAAACAGCACCCGATCGGAAACATCTCGCACAAATTTTTCATCATGGCTGATAATGAGAATTCCCATACCTTCCTTTGCCAAATCCCGTATGATTTTAATCATATCCAAAACCAAAACAGAATCCAACGCCGCCGTAGGCTCATCAAAGCACAGGAGCTTGGGATTTGTCACACAGCTTCTTGCGATTGCCACACGCTGTTTCTGTCCTCCGGAAAGTTCAAAGGGTTTATTATTCAGCTTCTCGCCCAAATCTAACCGCTCCAGAAATTTTACAGCCGTTTGCATCGCCTCTGTTTTGTCCATTTTATAAACTTCTGTCAACG
This sequence comes from uncultured Candidatus Epulonipiscium sp., assembly GCA_964497675.1. Taxonomy (GTDB): domain Bacteria; phylum Bacillota; class Clostridia; order Lachnospirales; family Anaerotignaceae; genus CAZCDP01. Next base: position 2,070 of record CAZCDP010000016.1, on the reverse strand, counting down.
CCAGTGTCACATTTTCCACCACAGTTTTATGGGGAAACAGATGATAATTTTGAAAAACCATACCAAGGCTTTTTCTGATTTCATAAAGCTGCGTTTTCGTTGCCCGTACCATCGTTTTTCCGTCATAACGGCACAAATATTTATCATCTATGATAATTGTACCTCTGTCGCATCTTTCAAGCCCCATAATACACCGCAGAACCGTTGTCTTGCCGGCACCTGACTTACCCACCAGAGAAACCACTTCGCCCGGTAAAACGGAAAAATTCACATCATTGAGTACCACTGTACCGTCAAAGGCTTTAAACAGGCCTTCCGCCTTTAATAGCATAATCCACACCTACTCTTCATAGTTTACTTTTTTCTCCATGCTCTCCAGAAGCTTTGTAATGATATAAGTCAATGCCAAATACATGATTGCCCCTATGGCATAGGGCAACAATGTCACATCTCTGATGGCGATACCCTTTGTCAGCTTCAAAATCTCACTAATGCCTACGATATAGGCTAAAGAGGTATCCTTTATCAGCGTGATAATCTCATTTCCTACCGCCGGTAATGTCCGCTTAACGACCTGTGGCAGTATGATTTTTGTCTGAATTTGTCTTGGCGTAAAGCCCAGAATACTGGCTGCTTCTGTCTGGCCCCGTTCGATGGACTGAATACCTGAACGGAAAATCTCGCCAAAATATGCCGCATAATTTAAGATAAAGGCAATAAATACAGAAGGCAGTCTGCCAAACTTAAACCCAATAATTGGCAGGCCGAAAAAAATGACAATAATCTGAAGAAGAAGGGGCGTTCCACGGAGTACCCAGATATAAAGCTCTATCAGCTTACGAACCGCCTTGATTTTGGAAAGACGCAGAAGGGCAACCACCACGCCCAGAGGCATGGAAAAAAACAACACCACAAAAAAGATACTTAAGGTAACACCCATGCCTTTGGAAATTTGTATAAAATAATTGGATAAATTCAGTGATAGTAACATTCTACGCTTCCCCTTTGATTACAAATATTATTCCACGATATCAGAGCCAAACCACTTTGTGGAAATCTCTGTTGCTTTTCCGTTTTCTTTTAATGCAACAATGGCATCATTTACTGCATTGATAAGGGCAGTATCCTCTTTTCTTGCGCCGATACCGTATTCTTCATCACCAAAATCCTCATCCAATACTTTATAATTTTCTTCGCCCTTCTTGGAAATATAATAACGAAGAAGTACTTCATCTGCAACCACTGCATCGCTTCTGCCTGCTTCCAAATCCATCAGGCATTGGTCATTTGTTTCAAATGTCACCAAGTTACCAAAGCTGTCTTTAATCTCCGGCTTTGTATCCATTGCATCAACTGCACTGGATTCTGCCTGTGCTGCTACGGTTTTACCTGCCAAATCTTTCAATGTATTAATGTCGGAATCCGCCATTGTCACAACAATCTGTTTATTTTTCAGATATGGATTGGAAAAAAGAACTTTTTCTTTTCTTGCATCTGTAATGGTATAACCATTCCAAATTAGGTCGATGTCCCCATTGATTAGTTCTGTTTCTTTCATAGACCAGTCAATCGCCTGTAATTCAAAAGGAATGCCCAGCTGTTCGCTGACAGCCTTTGCCAGTTCCACATCAAAGCCTGTTAATTCGCCCTTTTCATCCTTGAACCCCATAGGTGCAAAGGTGTCATCCATACCAACGATAACCTTTTCCATATCCAAAGAAGCTTCTTCTCCCTCTGCCGGGGTTTCTCCTGCCGGTGCTTCTTCTGCCGGTTTTGCACAACCTGCCACAGATACTGTCATGACTGCCATAAGACATATCGCTAAAAACTTTTTCATACTATTTTCCTCCCTATCCCGATTTTATTTTCATTGTATCATTATGATAACACACCATCACATTAGTATACTAAAGCAACTTTGGGATATTGTCAAGGAAAACTGAAAAAAATAAAAAAATCTCTTGACGTTCCCAGAATTGTTCAATAGAATGATACTTGTATCCTTTTTATGTTTCCGTAGCTCAGTTGGATAGAGCACTCGCCTCCTAAGCGAGGGGTTCGGAGGTTCGA
>CAZCDP010000015.1:3459-18160 GCA_964497675.1 uncultured Candidatus Epulonipiscium sp. | reverse complement strand
GAGCGTTTCGGATATTGCTTCCCATCTAAAGGAATGCAACACACTGTTTCTTTCCATGCGTGGTGTGTCCAATATCGATATTTCATGTGCCCAAACCCTGATGGAGCTATTGCAGAGCTTCCATCAAAAAGGGATTGATATAGCAATTTGCGGGCTTCCGACTAAGGCAATGGAAATGATGCACCGCAGCGGCTTATATGAAATGCTGGGAGAAGATAACTTCTATTGGAGTGTAGAACGTGCCTTGCTGGACAACCGTCCTGCACCAAAATGCACCTTACCAAAATCCAATATTGAAGATGAATAAAAGGTATTGAAACAACTTATATAACCAAGTCATTGAAACCTGTGGATTTATCCAAACCTACCGCCTTTTTCATAGAGTAACTGCAAAAGGTCGGATGCACATTGGCAAATTTGATTGCAAATTGCCAATGTGCTAGGTGAAAACTTTATCCACAAAAAATAAAAAGCTGATTTTTAGGGAGTTAAATCCCTAGAAATCAGCTTTTTTATGGGACGAGGGTTGTCCCCTCGTGGTGGTTCGGAGGTGAATCCTCCAAGATCTTGTCTTTGTCTGCACACTTATCCCATACTATGTTTTTATTTTTCCAGTTCTTTTCCTAAGTTAATCATTTCAATGGCCGCCAATGCACAGTCATAGCCCTTATTGCCTGCTTTTGTGCCTGCACGCTCAATAGCCTGCTCGATATTTTCCGTTGTCAACACGCCGAACATCACAGGTACATCAGATTCCAGTGAAACATGAGCAATTCCCTTGGAAACCTCATTGCAAACATAATCATAATGAGAAGTAGAACCTCTGATAACAGCACCCAGACAAATAACAGCATCATATTTGCCTGATTTTGCCATTTTCCCAGCAATGAGTGGGATTTCAAATGCACCGGGAACCCATGCCAAGGAAATATCCTCCTCTGCTACATTATGACGTTTCAGTCCGTCCACTGCACCGCTAATGAGTTTAGATGTAATAAATTCATTAAACCTTGCCGCTACAATCCCGATTTTTACATTCTCCGCTACTAATTTTCCTTCTAAAATATTCATTTGTTTTCCATCCTTTCTGATTCTCTTTTTTTAATAATCCAGTATATGTCCCATTTTTTCCTTTTTGGTCATCAGATAAAAAGCATCATCTTCTCCTATTTCCATCTGGATAGGCACACGTTCTACTATTTCCAAATCATAATTGGAAAGGCCTTCTATTTTCTTGGGGTTATTTGTCATAAGCCGCATTTTTTTGATTCCCAAATCCACCAAAATCTGTGTACCGATCGTATAGTCACGGAGATCCACAGGAAAGCCCAGTTTAATATTGGCTTCTACGGTATCATAGCCCTGATCCTGCAATTCATAGGCTCTGATTTTATTGATAAGCCCGATACCACGGCCTTCCTGACGCATATAAAGCATAACGCCGCGACCTTCTTTGGCAATCTTTTTCATCGCCGCATCATACTGCTGACCACAGTCACAACGGGCAGAACCTAGAGCATCCCCTGTCAAGCACTCGGAATGAACACGGCAAAGTACAGGCTCCCCATCCGCCACATCACCCATTGTCAGTGCCACATGATGTTCTCCGTTCAGTTTATTTACATAACCATGAATGGTAAATTCCCCATAACGAGTGGGCATTTTTGCCGTTGTCACACACTCCACCAGTTTTTCGTGGGCTTTGCGGTACTTGATGAGGTCGGCAATGGAAATCAGCTTCAGTCCATGCTGTTTCGCAAAATCCACCAGATAAGGCAGACGTGCCATATAGCCGTCGTCCCGCATGATTTCACAGCATAAGCCGCAAGGCTTCAATCCTGCCAGACGTACCAAATCAACCGTTGCCTCTGTATGACCGTTTCGTTCGTAAACACCTCTTGGTCTTGCTATCAAGGGGAACATATGCCCCGGACGGCGGAAGTCCTCTGCTCTTGCACTATCCTCTACAACCTTCATAGCCGTAATGGAACGCTCATAAGCAGAAATGCCTGTTGTTGTGTCCTTATGGTCAATGGAAACTGTAAATGCTGTTTCATGGTTGTCTGTATTTTTCTTTACCATCGGATGAAAATTTAGTTTTTCTGCCAATTCTTCTGTCATAGGCATACAGATTAGCCCTTTGGCATAGGATGCCATAAAGTTTACGGCTTCCGTTGTTGCAAATTCTGCGGCAACAATGACATCCCCTTCATTTTCCCTATCCTCATCGTCTATCATAACAATCATTTTTCCATTTCTGATATCTTCCAGTGCTTCTTCAATGGTATTTAATATACTCATTATTATCATCCCTTCTACTCTCTGTTTATCTTACTGTTTTATTTTATTGTTATATTTTTGTCTTCTATCGCCGTCAGAAGCCATGACCTCTTAAAAAATCGGCAGTGATCTTGCTATTTTGTTTTTCCTCTTTGGCGCTTGGTGTTTTTAAAAGCTTTTCCACATATTTTCCCACAATATCACATTCCAAATTCACAATCTGCCCCGCATCTTTCAAAAGCAGTGTAGTTTCTCCTGCGGTATGAGGAATAACGGAAACCTTGAAACAGCTTTCATCCACATAGGCTACCGTAAGGCTGATGCCATCAATGGCAATGGAACCTTTTTCTACAATGTACCGTAAAATCTCCCATGGTGCCGTCACTGTAACCCAAACTGCATTGTCCTCTTTTGCCTTGTTGCTGATAGTGCCCGTTCCGTCAATATGCCCCGAAACGATATGGCCGCCGAAACGTCCGTCTGCCGCCATGGCTCGTTCCAGATTCACCTTGCTTCCCCTCTGCAACACACCAAGAGAACTTCTCCGCAAGGTTTCTGCCATAACATCTGCCGTAAAGCTGTTTTTTGTTAACGCCGCCGCCGTTAGGCAAACGCCGTTTACAGCAATACTGTCGCCCAGCTTTACATCTGAAAATATCTTGCTTCCGGAAATAGTGAGCCTTGAAGATTTTGCTCCTTTTGCAACGGAAATCACTTCTCCCATTTCTTCTATGATTCCTGTAAACATTTACGCCTCCTCCTTTCCCACATCATATTCCAATAAAATATCCTCACCAATTTGCGAGATATGTCGGAGTTTCAGACCAAAGGCATCCGCCGCCAGCTTCACGCCTTCTCCCCGAACTGGGGATTTCGCTTTTTCGCCGCCGAAAATTTTCGGTGCCACATAGGCTTCTACCTTTGCAACAAAGCCTGCCTGCAATACGCTGTAATTCAAAGCACCGCCCCCTTCTAAGAGGATGCTGTCTATGTTCCGCTTTCCCAGTTCTTTCATGAAAAATGATAAATCCACTTTTCCATCTGCCGAGGGTGTGAAAATCAGTTCCACCCCTGCCGCCGCCAATGCCCGTTCCTTTGCTTCGTTTCGCTGTACCGCCGCCACAATGGTGGGGATTTCCTTGGCTGTTTTTACAATTTGAGATGTTTCGGGAATTCGCAAACCGCTGTCGCATATAATACGAATGGGATTTTTGCCCCCTTCTATTCTGCAATTCAACATAGGGTCGTCTGTCAGCACCGTTCCGATTCCAACCATAATCCCCATGAGGGCGTTTCTTGTTTCATGGACGTGTTTCCTTGCCATATCCCCTGTAATCCATTTGCTGTCACCCGTTTGGGTGGCGATTTTTCCGTCGGCGGTCATTGCGTATTTCATAACAACATAGGGCAGTTTTTTGGAAATATAATAGAAAAATATTTCGTTTAGGCCATCACATTCTTCCTTCAAAATATCTGCTTCCACCTGTACTCCACCCTTTTGCAGTGTTGCTATGCCCTTGCCTGCCACAAGGGGATTGGGATCTCTCGAGCCTACAAAAACTCTGGCAATCTTTGCTTCCAGAATGGCTTCTGTGCAAGGTGGTGTTCTGCCATAGTGGCAACAAGGCTCTAGGGTTACATAAAGGTCACCGCCTGCGGGATCCTCTTGACAATCCGCCAATGCATTCCGTTCTGCATGAAGCCCACCGCAATATTCATGGTACCCTCGACCAATTACCTTTCCATTTTTTACAACAACCGCGCCCACCATAGGGTTGGGATTGGTGTGCCCCCGTCCTTGTTTTGCCAGTTCGATAGCAATTTTCATATATTCTTCTTTTTCCATCTGTATCACCTCTGCTGATTTTATTATCCACTGTTCAGTGGGATAAAATACTTAGGGCAAAAATAAAACAGCCCCAAAAAATCAGGGCTGTCAAAACATACAAAAAAAATCTGTTTCTGTCACTTTTTATTTTACAAAATAAAGGTCAAATACTTTTGTCTGCATACCATGACACAAACAAAAGCCCTTTTGGACACCTCCTAGATGTACAAAATGGGAATCTTTATTTTTCCATAAAAAAGCTCTGAAACACAAACGTATCTCAGAGCAAACATGACAAAACAACATCGCCATATCAAAAGATACCAGCAATCCTTTTTCGTTTCTTCTCTCATCCAGACTATACTGTCGGCCTTGGAATTTCACCAAATCAACCTTTCGGCTCGCGGGCTTTACCGCCGGTAGGGATTTACACCCTGCCCTGAAGAATTCTTATTCAATTTGCATTCATCATACTCTATTTTTTTATATTTGTAAAGAGTTTTTTTTAAAAATTTAGCCATTTTCTGTTTTATTTTGTCTATAATGCCTAAAAGCTTTCATCAAAAAACCACCTGTTTCCTTCGAACAAGCAAGGGGTTTGAGGACTAAAAGTCCCCAAGTGGAATCATTTTCGGAGAATTTAGTTCCAATAAAATGCAGAAAAACGCTGCTTTCTAGGGCATAGCCCTTGTACGAAAAAATCAGCGTTTTGTCCTTCCGCAGCTACTTTAAGACGGCTTGCGTCTTAAAATACATCTTTTAATACTTCATCCAAAATCTGCACCGCTTCATCGATATGCTCCTTTTGTACAATGAGCGGCGGCACAAACCGAATAACGTTGCTCCCAGCCCCTACTAAGAGAAGCCCTTTTTCCATAGCACTTGACACCACTGCACCTGTTGCCACAGTAAGCTCTATCCCCTGCATTAGCCCCATACCACGAACAGCAGAAATACAGGAATGTTTCCCTTTCAGCTTTTGTAAGCTTTCCGTTAGATACTGCCCCTGTTTCTTCACATTTTCAAGTAATCCCCCTTGGAATAACTCCTCCATTACCACAAGTCCTGCCCCTGTTGCCAGAGAATTCCCTCCGAAGGTGGAAGCGTGATCCCCAGGTGCAAAAGCCGCCGCAGCAGAATCCCTTGCCAGTAACGCACCAATGGGTACACCCCCAGCCAGTCCTTTGGCAAGGGTAGCCATATCAGGCACTACCCCATAGGTTTGGTAGGCAAATAGCTCACCGCTTCTTCCTACACCGCATTGTACTTCATCAAAAATCAGTAAAATATCCTTTTCATCGCAAAGCTTCCGAACCTGTTCCAAATATTCCTTTTTGGCAGGAATAATACCCCCTTCTCCTTGTATGGGTTCCAGAAGAATGGCACAGGTATTCTCATTCACCGCCGCCGCCAAAGCCCCAAAATCATTGAAGGGTACATGACTGATGTTTGGCAGTAAAGGCTCCAGTCCCGCATGGTATTTGTCCTGTCCCGTTGCCGTCACCGCACCATAGGTTCTGCCATGGAAGGAATGCTCCATGGTGATAATTTCTCGTCCGCTTTTTCCTTTCATAACAGCATATTTTCTGCTCAGCTTCAAGGCACTTTCAATGGCCTCCGCACCGCTGTTACAGAAAAAGACCTTGTCAAAATCACTATGTGCCGTCAAGGCTTCCGCCAATGCAATCTGATTTTCTGTATAATAAAGATTGGAGCAGTGAATCAGCTTTTCCGCCTGTTCTCCTATGGCTTTGGAAAGCTTAGGATGATGGTATCCCAGACTATTCACAGCAATGCCTGCTACAAAATCCAGATACTTTTTTCCATCCACATCCCAGATATACATCCCTTCTCCATGGTCAAGGGCCACAGGAAAACGGTTGTAGGTATGCATCACTGCTTTGCTTCCCCGATTGGTCAGTTCTTCCATTTTTGTTGACATGGCAAATCCCTCCTTATTTTTGTATCATGGTGCCAATACCTTCTGGTGTAAATATTTCCAGTATCAAACAATGTTCTACCCGTCCATCCAAAATATGTACATGATTGACACCGCTTCGAATCCCCGCCATACAGCATTCTACTTTCGGAATCATCCCCCCGGAGATGGTTCCGTCGGCAATGAGGGCAGGAATTTTATCATATTTGATAAAGCTCATAATGGAATCTGGGTTCTGGACATCCTCCATCACACCCTCCACGTCTGTCAAAAACACTAGCTTTTCAGCATTCAATGCCCCTGCAATGGCCACCGCCGCATAATCCGCATTGATATTATAGGTATTTCCTTCCTCATCCTTTCCAATGGGAGCAATGACAGGAATAAAATCATTACTAATTAGGGATTGTATCAGCGTCGTATCTACGGAAACAATATCCCCCACACAGCCATAGTCCACGCCGTCTTTTTCTATTTTCTTCGCTTTTAACGTATCGCCGTCCTTGCCGCAAATCCCCACAGCTTTTACCCCTTGGGTTTCTATATCCGTCACAATGCTTTTATTCAGCTTCCCTGCCAATACCATTTCCACAATTTCCATGGTCTTTGTATCCGTCACACGCAGACCATTCACAAAGTGAGAGGGTATTTGCATTTCTTTCAAAAATGCGTTAATATCCGGGCCGCCGCCATGGACAATCACAGGGTGCATCCCCACCAATTTCATCAGGGCAATGTCCTGAATAACCGTTTCCTTGATTTCAGGATTGACGAGGGCGCTTCCGCCGTATTTAATCACAACGATTTTATTAGAAAAGCGTTTAATGAAAGGCAGTGCCTCCATAAGAATCTTTGCTTTATTGATATAGACCTGCATTTCCTCTTTTCCGTTTTCCATTGGCTCTCTCCCCCTCTCTTAGGAACGGTATTCCCCGTTTATTTTCACATATTCATAGCTAAGGTCACAGCCCCATGCCACTGCTTCGCTGTTTCCCTCACTTATTTTGATGTTCACCGTTATTTCCTTTTCCCCCAAAATCTCAGACGCTTTTTCCTCGTCAAACACAATGGGCGTGCCTTGTTCCATCAGTTGAATCTTACCTTTTTCGCTGACAAAAGTAATATCTACTTTTTGAGGATTAAAATTTACCCCGGAATAGCCCATGGCACAAAGTACACGCCCCCAATTCGCATCCGCACCAAACATTGCCGTTTTTACAAGATTGGAGGTAACCACAGATTTTGCCATAGCTTTGGCATCTTCCTCTGTTTTTGCTCCAGAAACCTTGATTTCTATAAATTTTGTAGCACCCTCCCCGTCACGAACCAGATTTTTTGCCAGACGCTTATTGACATAGTGCAAGGCTTCCTTAAATGCGGCAAAATCCTCGTTTTCCTCTGCAATGAGGGTGTTTCCCGCCATACCGTTTGCCAAAATAACAACGGTATCATTGGTGCTTGTATCCCCGTCTACCGAAACCATGTTATAGGTTGTCTGTACACTTTCTTTCATGGCTTTGTTTAACAATTTTCCGTCAATAGCTGCATCGGTAGTAAGAAAAGCAAGCATAGTCGCCATATTAGGATGAATCATGCCGCTACCCTTTGCCATGCCACCTATGGTTACGGTTTTGCCGTCCAATTCTAAAGTAACCGCTACTTCCTTGGAAAACGTGTCTGTTGTCAGAATCCCTTCCGCCGCCAAAAGACCATCCGCAAGGGTACTTCCCAGCTTTGGTGTCAAGGCTTCAATCCCTTGAGTTACCGTTTCGATGGGAAATTTCACGCCAATCACACCGGTAGATGCCGTAAGAATGGAATGTTCCTCTACGCCCAGACATTTTGCAAAGGTTTCTGCCATTTCGCAATTTGCAGCCAAACCTTCTTCCCCTGTACAAGCATTGGCATTGCCGCTGTTGACCACAATCCCCTTGATTTTATGATTTCCTTCCATTACTTTCATGTTTCGCAGTACAGATGCGGCTTTCACCACATTCGTAGTAAAAGCCGCCGCCGCCGTTGCAGGTACTTGGCTCACCAAAAGTGCCATATCTTTTTTGTTTTTCTTGATGCCTACGGCACCGCCTGTTGCCATATATCCCATAGCCGCCGTTACGCCGCCCATCGTTTCTTTCATCCTGTTATTTCCCTCCTTCGCTGTTTTCTGCTTTCAGCCCGGAAAAATAGGTACTTGCATAAGCCCTGTTTTTTCATCCAAACCAAAGAGAAGATTCATATTCTGCACAGCCTGCCCTGCCGCACCTTTTACCAGATTATCAATGGCACCGACGACAATAATCCTGCCTGTTCTTTCATCCACTGTAAAACCAATGTCCACAAAATTGGAACCTTTCACCCATCTGGTTTCGGGGAAAATTCCTTTTTCCGTCAGTCGAACAAAATATTCCTTCTCATAATATGTTTCATACGCCGCCCTCACCATTTCTTCTGTCACACCCTTGGAAAGTGTGGCATAGCAAGTAGCCAAAATTCCACGGTTCATGGGAACCAAATGGGGTGTGAAGGAAAGTACGATTTCACTGCCTGCCCCATAGGAAAGCTGTTCCTCGATTTCCGGCGTATGTCTGTGTGCCGCCACCTTGTATGCCTTGGTGCTTTCGTTACATTCGCAGTACATACTACCCAGTGCAAGGCTTCTGCCTGCCCCGCTGACACCGGATTTCGCATCAATAATAATACTGTCTTTCTCAATCAACCCTTCTGCAACCAAGGGCGTCAGAGAAAGGATACTGCAAGTAGTATAACAGCCGGGGTTTGCAATAAGCCTTGCCCCCTTGATTTTTTCCCTGTTCCGTTCACAAAGACCGTAGACCGCTTCGGGAAGTAAATCTTTTCCCATATGGGGAAGCCCATACCACTTTTCATAAACTTTTGGGTTCTGCAAACGAAAATCCGCCCCAAAATCAATGACTTTTGTCTTTTCTAAAATTTCTTTCGTGACCTTCTTTGCCGCAACGCCATGGGGCAATGCCAAAAAAATCACATCGCAGACCTCTGCCATTTTTTCAATATCCTCTTCCTCGCAGATTAAATCGTTGATTTCTCTATAATTTTCATAAACCTTATGAAAGTATTTTCCGATATATCTCTGAGAAGTGACCGTTTTGATTTCCACTTCCGGATGTTGCATAAGTATACGAACCAATTCACTTCCAGCATAGCCTGTAGCGCCGATTACTCCTGCTTTTATCATATCCTACTCCTCCTGTCTGATATTTCCGCTTACTATTTTTTATAATTATACATAGTTCTCTCATAATATGCAACACAATTTTCTTTTTTATTTTTCCCTTACATAAAAAAATAGTTCCTTCTCTCCTATCATTTAGCAGAAAAGACCAAACAACACAACGAAAACGAACCATTCCTGTCAAAGTTTCCTATACTTCTTTCTGCATAAATACCCAGCTTTTCTAAAGTGTCTTAAAAACCACTCTTGACGTTCTGAATTTTAGGCAAACAAAAAAGGCTGCCCTTCTGGATTTCAACAAATCCCAGAAAGACAGCCCTTATAATTCTCTTTTATTTTGCCTGATAGGCTTCAAACTCTATTTTTTGGATCACAACATCTTCTAATGGTTTATCTTCTGCCCCTGTTTTCACGTTAGCAATGGCATCCACTGTTTCCAAGCCTTCATAAACCTGTCCGAAAATAGTATACGGGTTGCCAAAAGCATATTCCAACTGGATGGCACCGCCCTGTTCTTTATAACGTTTCATAACATCATTTGTAAAAATATCCTTTATCTGAACTACATTATTTTCTCCGATTTTGATACTCGGCTGTTCATTGCTTTCTTTCGCCTCTTCCAATGCCTTCACAGCTTGTTCGTCTACTCCATGAGCCTGTACGATAAAAAACTGACTGCCGTTTGTATTGGGTCCGGCATTTGCCATGGCAACTGCACCTCTAAAAAAGTGGAGTTTCGGAGAAATCTCGTCCTCAAAAGGCTCGCCCCAGATGCTTTCGCCGCCCATTCCTGTGGCTGTGGGATCACCGCCCTGTACCATAAACTCATTAATCACTCTATGGAATGTCAGCCCGTTAAAATAGCCCTCTTTGGCATGGGTTTTGAAGTTTTCCACTGCCTTCGGTGCTTCCTCGGGATAAAACATCATCCGCAGTTCTCCCCTATTGGTCGTGATGACTGCGATTTCGTCGCCATCCTTGGGCAGTCCTGCCTGAACCACACCGAATTCCTTATTTTCCTTTTCCACATCGTTTCCGTTGGCACAGCCTGTCGCCGTCACCATTACCATTGCGGCTGTAATCAGTTTTATAAATCTTTTCATTTTACAAACATTCCTTCCCGTCTTAGCCTTTTACGCAGTTTCTGTCATTTTGTCTGTTATTGTATGATACAGACCTTGTACCTGTCAATTTCAATATTCTTAATTTTTTTATAAAAATCAATCTTCTCATAATATAACGAAAAAATACCGGAAAGGTTCCCCTCTCCGGCAAAATTTTATTTCTTATCGTCAAACCCATGGGGATGTGCTTTATGCCATTTCCATGCCGTTGCAATGATTTTTTCTAAGGTATTGTATTTTGGCTTCCACCCCAGTTCTTTGATGATTTTATCTGATGAGGCAATGAGCACAGAAGGATCCCCTGCCCGTCTTGGCTCCACTTTTTCGGGAATTTCCATACCCGTTACCCTTCTGGTCATTTCAATGACCTCTTTGACAGAAAAACCTTTCCCGTTTCCCAGATTATACGTACGGCTTTTGTTTTCCGCCATCGTTTTTTCCAGTGCCAGAATATGAGCATCGGCAAGGTCCGTTACATGGATATAATCTCGGACACAGGTACCGTCCTCTGTTGGGTAATCCTCTCCAAAAATGCCGATAAACTCACGTTTCTCCAAAGCCACCTGCAAAATAATTGGAATCAGATGGGTTTCCGGGGCATGATCCTCCCCGATTTCTCCGCTTTCGTGGGCACCTGCCGCATTAAAATAACGAAGTGCAGAATATTTCAAACCATAAGCTTCGTCAAACCAACGCAGTATTTTTTCCACAATCAGTTTCGATTCCCCATAGGGATTGGTGGGAACAGTGCGGTCGCTTTCCAAGATGGGGATATTTTCAGGCTCGCCGTAGGTTGCCGCCGTAGAAGAAAATACAATATATTTTACACCGTATTCCCCCATTTTTTTCAAAAGGGAAAGGGTACCGCAAATATTATTTTCAAAATATTTCCCAGGCTGTGTAACACTTTCCCCAACCAAGGAATACGCCGCAAAATCTATGACCGCATCCACTTTATTTTCTGTAAAAACCTTGTCCAGAAACGCCCCGTCCATGAGATTTCCCACATAAAGAGGTGCTCTTTTATCTACGGCTTTTTGATGTCCTGTTTCCAGACTGTCCGCCACAATAACTTCATAGCCCTTTTCCAAAAGTTCCTTTACCGTATGACTGCCGATATAGCCGGCACCGCCGCATACTAAAATTTTCATCATTCTTCTCCTTTTTTGATTCAGACAGAATAAACAAATTCCCTTATGATTTTCATTACCTGACTGACACCGTCGGATGTCCTGCTTTTTTCCATTTTTTCTACATAGGTCTGTCTGTTTTGATATAATGTCCGCACTGCTTTTTCCAAAGAAGTGCCTGTCATATCTTCTTCCTGCAATACCATGGAAAACCCCTGTTTTTCAAAAGATGCCGCATTCAAAATTTGATCTCCCCGGCTGGCATTGACAGATAAAGGAATCAGCAGATTCGGTTTTTTCAGTGCCAAAAACTCGGAAATAGAGTTGCTGCCGGCACGGGAAATGACCACATCCGCCACAGCAAAAATATGGGGCAGTTCCTCGGAAATATATTCAAACTGCTTGTACCCCGATGTTTTCTCCAGCTTGTCCGCCAAATTTCCCTTGCCGCAGATATGCACCACCTGGAAATCCTGCAAAAGAGCAGGCAGTGCCTCTCTGAGCCGAACATTAATCTTTACAGAGCCCAGACTTCCCCCCATCATCATAATGACAGGCTTTTCCTCTGTAAAGCCGCAAATTTTCAGACCCTTTTCTCGATTCCCTTCAAACAATTCCTTTCGGATAGGCGTGCCTGTATTAACACCCTTCCCCTTTGGCAAATACTCCAAGGTTTCAGGAAATGTGGTACAGACCTTTTTTGCAAAGGGCGTTGCTATTTTATTGGACAGCCCCGGTGTCATATCCGATTCATGGACAATGACAGGGATATGGTGGAGCTTCGCACCCAGTACAACGGGAACTGCTACAAAACCTCCCTTGGAAAATATGACATCAGGTCTGATTTTCTTAATCAGTGCTGTCGCTTCTTTAATCCCTGCCAGCACACGGAACACGTCCGTCACATTTTTTGCCGAAAGATACCTTCTTAGTTTTCCCGTAGAAATGCTGTAATAAGGGATATTTTCCCGCTGAATTAAACCTTTTTCTATGCCGTTTTGAGAGCCGATATAGATAATTTCAAAGCCCTCTTTTTGCAATTCCGGTATGAGGGCAAGGTTTGGGGTTACGTGCCCTGCCGTACCGCCGCCGGTCAAAATTATTTTTTTCATGATGTGTCACTCCATCTGTAAGTTTTTGCTTTTTTTGTTTTTATCATAGCAGAAATGATGGGGAACTTCCATAAAAAATGCATTGTTTTCTATAAAAGTCAGAGAATTCTATCCTTTTGGGAAATTTCCACCTTGCTGCCGCATATAGTAATATAAAAATCATAATCATCGAAAAGGAGTCTGCCCATGTATCCATATAACCGAAACACCAGTATTTACAAAGAACCTTCCAATGCACCTACCCTAAAAGCCAGAGAAAACGCAAAGGAGATTACAATCCTTGGTTCCGACAAACGGCTTTTGGAGCTTCTGTGCATTGCCATGGATGAAACAAACGACAACGAAGCCTTCTATAAATCCCTCATGGGGCATGATGATATTGCCGAGGATTCAGAAATCGTGCGCAATATCTATCTGGATGAAATGAAACATAAGAAACAGTTACAGGACGTGCATCATCTCCTCACAGGAAAAAGATACACGCCAAAAGATAAAGAGGGAAAATATCCCCCTAGAAGACCCCAGCCTTCTTACAGCAAAAATCTGCCTTCTGCTCTTCGGAGCGCCCTCATGGACGCTTTGGAGGATGCCGATTTTTTACGTGATTTACTCCTTGCCATGCCGGTTGGAGAGCTATGGGATATTATGTTTGAAATCTTTACGGATAAACAGGACCACTGCACAAGGCTAAACTATCTTTGTGCAAAATATAGAAAATAAATTTCTGAGGGTGTAGATTTTGTCTATACCCCTTTACTTTATGACGCAAACCTTCTTAAAATAGATACTGTGTGACAAAAACACTTTTTCGTGGTATACTATTTATATTATAATTTTCTACCTCGGAAAGGAAGACGTAACATGAACGATTGTATTTTTTGCAAAATTATTTCTGGCGAATTTGCTTCTGCCACTATATATGAAAACGATGAATTTAAAGTAATTCTGGATCGTTTCCCTGCAAATGAAGGCCATGTCCTCATACTGACCAAAGCCCATGTAACCAATATTTTCGAGCTTGACCCCGATGTAGGCGCCCGCCTTTTTAGACTTGCCGTTCAAATTGCCGGTGTTATGCAAAGAACCCTTGGTTTTGAACATATGAATGTGTTGCAGAACAATGGTATCCTAGCAGGACAAACCGTTCCTCATTTTCATCTGCATCTGGTTCCTCGTTATGAAAATGACGGCGTTCAAATCAGCAACAAAACGATAGACCTTACTGACGAACAAATGGAAGCTATGCGTAAAAAAATCGCTGACGCATTATAATATCATAATTGATTTTAACAGCCATATATAACTGTATGGCTTAGGGTGTGGACTTTGTCTGCACCCTTTCCTTTAAGACCAACATCTTAAAGCAGGCATTCATTAAAACGCTGATTTCTTCGTGCATGGATTTTATCCCCTAGCAATCAGCGTTTTTTGCACTCTGGGCGTGGTCAAGCATTTTCTCCTATGGCAAAAACCGACCTGAATAATTCCAGTTGGTGAACCATGCTTCTAAGTATGGCTGTTTCAATGTGTTAAAAAACCATTTCCACAAAAATACAAAGTTTTGCGCCTGCAATACCTTAATTTGTAAAATAATACACAAATGCCGGAACATTTGTGATAATATTAAAGTCTAATCACATAGGTAATAATAGGAAAATCCAACCATCTATCTCTATGAACAGGAGGAATTTTGCTATGAAAAAATTAATTTCTATTGCTCTGGTGTTATCTTTATCTTTATCCTTGGCACCTGTCAACGCTCTTGCCGCTTCCAGTGAAGCCTTTATTACCAGACAGGTTTCTTCTAAAAACGAAACCACTTTGGATAAAGACCGCGCGCCGGATCTGATTATACGTGCAGACAGTGCCTATAAGCAAAACTTTAGCTTCGGCCTAATCTTAAAGGGTGCCGAATGGAGTGATTTCTATGACGAAAAAGGTACTTTGGAAAATACGCAAGATGGAATTACGTATTACAAACTTGGGGCAAACCGACTCCGCTTTGAAGTAGACACCACAAAATTTGATGCCACAAAAAATGACATCTGTATCCCTCTTCTTTCCACTCTAAAGGAAG
>CAZCDP010000015.1:0-3449 GCA_964497675.1 uncultured Candidatus Epulonipiscium sp. | reverse complement strand
TGTTTCCATCGAGCAAAGAACCTCCTCTCTTTCTGAGGAAACCTATCCCTATGCTCGTCTGGGTGGTCGTTCCCTTTCTGTTTCTGTGGAATTCGTAAAACAAATGAACCACACTATGGATATGGGTGACGTTGTCATAAAGGATGAGTTTACATCACCTGTGGACAGAGATACGGTTTATACCCTGAAGCTTGGCAATGATTTTACCTTTAAAAGCAGTCCTCAGCTTGTTTTGAGCGGAAAATATCAAGGCTGTGTTACTTGCAAAATAGATGAAAAAGATGCTTCCAAGGCATACCTTACGGTTACAAAACGGACAGATTTCGGCATCGGCAGTATGGTACTTTCAAACCTTACTATCGGCCCCGGCAAAGACTCCGTCTATGGGCCTGTGGAGCTGACCATGTCACGAAATAACGATTCCGGTACCGTTGTCGCAGCAGAATATATTATGCCTTCCCATTATAAAATGCCCATTCAAATCGTAACATTTAATGACGGCAAAAAGCCTTCTGCTTCCGGCACAGCAGCCCCAAACAAAACCCTCCAGATTCACATAGACGAGGAGGAATACGGCACCGTAGACGTTGCCCAAGACGGTACCTGGAGCTATGTGTTCCCCTACGAATATTCCAATATTTCGGCGGGAAAACACAGCTTTGCTGTTGGCTATTATCTGACTAACGGAACATGGTTCAACGAGGTTTCCAAAGAATTTGAAATCCCTGCAGAAAAAACCACCGCTACCGTTATCTTTAAAATCGGCAGCCCTTCCTATACCTATGAAGGCAGAATCGGCTATCTGGATGCCCCGGCTTTTGTGGACAAAAATAACCGAACCATGCTCCCTCTCCGCACTGTGCTAAACACACTTGGCATTGACAATAATGCTGTAAAATGGGATGAAAAAGCGCAGACCGTGACTGTAACACAGGGCGGCAAAACCGTTGTCTGCAAAATCGGTATTAAGGAACTCACCATCAACGGACAGAGAAAAGCCCTTGACACCGCCCCTGTTATCAAAAACAATCGGACTTTCCTGCCCCTTCGTCCTCTGCTAAACGCCTTTGGCATTGCAGATAATGCTATCCTTTGGGACAACAACGCACAGACCGTATCATTTGAAGTATGATGATTCAGTCCTATTGGTGTAAAAGGAATCCTACCCAGACATATCTTCCCCTAAAACTCGGGTAAAAATATGATCAAATCAAAAACTATGCTTTTTACTTGAAAAATAAGAAACCCGTAGTTTTCCGTTGAAAGTTTTTTGCCCCTCTTTTTTCCGTTTAGGGTACCGGCAAGAAGGCTGGATGCCCATAGGGCGGATTTTCGCAGCAAATTGCTGAAAAGAGGGGCAATTTGAGGCATTAACTTTGTCGGCACATCCCTTCTTTTTGGGGGGATGTGTTTTGTTTTCCAAAAAACATCCTTCTTTCACACTCTTTCTTACATTTTATAGTATGATTTTTAATACTTGTGAAGAATGAATCCATATCACAGAATCCAATCTGTTTTTCCCCATCATCACCTTTGGCAAATAGGTTTACGCCAAGACCAAGGGCTGCTTCCCCTTGCCGTATTTATCAACCACACGTCGCCGAAGACTGCCATGCCTGCAAGCTAATCAATGACATAGGAAGCTGGCTTTGACTGCAAAACATGGCTGACCACAGAAATATAAATTTTACCACCCATTGCTTTTTCACTGCATCCTAAATATTGCTTTTCCAAAAAAATTGTGATAAAGTTTCTCTATAAACGAAACAAAAAAATCCAACTACGGAATCACCGATTTCATCAGTGTTTCCCAACCTACCAAGGAGGAAAAAATAGATGTGTGGCATTTGCGGCTTTACCGGACAGCTTCCCCATACGGAAACCGTTCTTGAAAACATGATGAATAAAATAATCCACCGCGGTCCTGACAGCGGCGGCAAACACATAGACGGCAAGGTTGCTTTAGGCTTCCGCCGTTTGAGTATTATTGATTTGGGCTTCGGTGATCAGCCCATGTATAACGAAAACAACGATATGGTCATCACCTTTAACGGTGAAATTTATAATTACCAAGCCCTGCGTGAGGACTTGATTGCTAAGGGCCACGTTTTCAGAAATAATGCGGATACAGAGGTTCTCATCCACGCTTATGAGGAATATGGCGAGGATATGCTGGGAAAGCTTCGAGGGATGTTCGCCTTTGTCATCTGGGACGCAAAAAACGAAGTGCTCTTTGGTGCAAGGGACTTTTTCGGTATCAAACCTTTTTACTATTCCTTAGTCAATGGCAACCTTGTTTACGGCTCGGAAATTAAAAGTATTTTGGAATACCCCGACCTGAAACGAGAAGTAAACCCGGAAGCTTTGGAAAACTATCTGACCTTCCAGTATTCCGTACTGCCTGAAACCTTTTTCAAAGGGGTATACAAGCTGATGCCTGCCCATTGCTTCACCTTTAAAAATGGAAAAATGGACATCAAACGCTACTGGGAACCGAAATTTGAAGCAGACAATCATAAAAGTCTGGAGGAATTTGTGGACGAAATCGACGGGGCTATGCAGGATTCTATCAAAAAACATAAAATCAGCGACGTTGAAGTTGGCTCTTTTCTCTCCAGCGGCGTAGACTCCAGCTATGTGGCGGCATCCTTCCATGGGGATAAAACCTTCACCGTTGGCTTTGATTACGCAAAATACAATGAAATCGATTATGCCAAAGCATTATCCGAAAAAATAAAAATTGACAATTACAGCAAGCTGATTTCTACGGAAGAATATTGGAACAGCATTTCCAAGGTGCAATATCATATGGACGAGCCTTTGGCAGACGCTTCTGCCATCGCCCTCTACTTTGTAAGCCAAACAGCGGCACAGCACGTTAAAGTTGCCCTTTCCGGGGAAGGTGCTGATGAATTTTTCGGCGGATACAATATTTATCGGGAGCCTCATGACCTACTGCCGATTACCCGTCTGCCAAGACCTGTACGTAAGGCATTGGGCGGCATTGCCAGAGCCATTCCTTTCAAAATCAAGGGTAAAAATTACCTCATCCGCGGCAGTAAGGATTTGCAGGAACGGTTCATCGGAAACGCCTTTATGTTCGACGAAGGAGAGCGAAAAAAAATATTGAAACACCCAACAGGGCATTACCATCATATGGAGATAACTAAGCCTTTCTATGACAAGGTAAAGAACCAGGATGCTGTAACAAAAATGCAGTATATCGACATTCATCTCTGGCTCATTGGGGATATTCTGTTAAAGGCGGATAAAATGAGTATGGCACATTCTTTGGAGGTGCGTGTTCCCTTTTTGGATAAAGAAGTGTTTGATGTAGCCAGAACCATCCCCACCAAATACAAAGTAAATAAAGAAAATACAAAATATGCGATGCGAATGGCGGCTCACCGCTACTTACCTGATATGGTGGCAGAGAAAAAGAAACTGGG
>CAZCDP010000014.1:0-18543 GCA_964497675.1 uncultured Candidatus Epulonipiscium sp. | reverse complement strand
GTTTTACCTCAAGCTCCACCCTCTTTTTTGAAAGAAAGAAGGACAAAGAATTTTGATCGGAAAACTATGTTTTCCTGAAGGGGAAGGCAGTCCTTAAATTTAGCCAATTATTTGTGGAAGGGTTGGGAACGAAATCACCCAGTGGGAATTCATTTCGCACCCCAAAGAAAATGGGCACGTCCAAAGGATGGCTTTTGCCACAGGCAAAAGTGCTTGACAACCACCGTAGTGCAGAAAAACACTAATTTCTAGGGCTCATGCCCTTGCACGAAGAAATCGGCTGTCCTCCAGTACCTACTTTATTGACACACTCCGGAAAACTACGGTTCCCTTGTTTTACGTAAAAACACAGTTTTTGCGTTGATAAGTTTTTTTTGCCCACCTTTTGAAAAAGGCGAACCTTGGTGTGGGCAAATCCCACGGTTTTGTATGCTTTTTGACAGTCGGAGGGGAGGGATGAAATTCATCCCTCCCCTCCTTTTTCTCTTTATAACTTTTTCCATTTCAAGCTGACCAAATCATGCTCCCGTATGGTTTTTACAAGCCTCTCTCCAAAATCAAGGCTCAGTATATCTTTGGAATCCAACAGCTCAATACCCAGTTCCTTTGCCCGTTTATAACTACCTGTCTTATCCTGTTTATCTCTGCCAAAGGCTACAATAATGCCCTTGGAAAACCAACCGCCCACTCGTTTTTTGGCAATCAACAGTTCATTGAGTGCCGCCGTATCTGCATTTCGCAATTTACAGGAAATAAACACAGGCAGAGAGTTATCGGAAAGGATAACATCAATTTCATTCCCTGCCACAGTAAGGCCGTCATAGGCATTCCAATCTATCATCGTGCCAAGCTTCACATCATCAAAAGCACCTGTCATTTTGGCACTGATAAAGACATAAAGCTCCAACCACACACCATAACTTATCACATACTGCTTTTCTTCCCAGGAAGAAAAAGAAAAACTCATATTCTCTTTGGTCATCTTCAGATTACGGATAAAACCATATTTCTGAAAGGCTTGTAATAATTTTTTGTTGGGCGAAACCTTTTTCCCGCTTTTCTGGCTCACTTCCAGCCTGCTTTCAATATGTAATTCGTGGGGCGAAACCCTTGCCGTCACTGTTTGCAGATAACCGCTGGTCTGCTTCCACTTCCATAAGTTCTCAAACAGGATACGGCTCATCTCCATAATATCTTTGTAGCGTTCCGGCTGTGGCTCCAAATGGGAATTGCCGATAAAACGTGCACCTCTTGCATCCACAAAATCATCCAAAGTCAGCACTGTGGTTTTCTGTACACGAGTGCTGTCCAACAGATTCATAATCACTCCATTGACGAGGTCCGTATAAAGCAATTCGATTTTTTTCTCGCTTCCGGCTTTGTACCCAGCAATCATCATCAACTCGCTGCCGCCGGTCAACTCCATCATGCAGTTGGTACCCTCTCCTATGGCATCTATGGTTTTGGTGTAAATCTCCTCCATATTCAAAATATCCACAGGATGGGTTTCCAATATGATATTGGGGATGTGTTTTCGAAAACATTTCCTCATCCCATAAAAATAGGTCAAATCTTGAATCCCTTTATCATAGAAAAAAACCACTTTATCCGGCTGTAATGTCAAGGTAGCCATGATGTTTTTTAAAACATCCTTGTCATAGTATTTTATCAAGGTTTTCATGTAGATAACCACATCCTTATTCTTTTGTCACAATTTCTTCCTCAAACTTTACTTCTTTTTTTACTTCTTCCTTCGTTCCTTTTCCAAAAATCGCACCAAAATTCAGTTTTGTGGCAATCCCCGGTGCCATATCAATCAGTTTGTTTACGGCATCCTGATTTTTGATATTCACCATCTGGACGTTTCCATCTTGAATAACCAACACCGCACTAGGTGTGATTTTCGCACCCATACCCCCTGCCGCACTTTCCTTACTTCCTTCTTTCGTACCTGCACCGACACCCACAGAAACCTCAATCAAGGGAAGGAGCGTCAGATTCCCAATTACAATGGCGTCCCCCACTACTGTTTTTGTTGATACAAAATTTTCTACTTTTCCAAATAATACATCCAAAGAGCTATTGAATCCACTGCCCATATTCTCACCTTGACCCTTTCCAGTATATTTTTATGATTTTCCAAACCGGCTTTGCTAACGCAAATCGAAGCAATGCATACGCCAGATAGCCAATGATAATTTTTCCTTTGATTCTAATGATAACATCCTCTAACGCTAAATGCCGAAACTCACCTTTAACCTGCAAATTTTCACCGAATTTAGCCTTTGCGGCTCCTGCAGCTGCCAAAACATAGCCTGTCAGTGCCGGGTCCCCCATGCCTATGGTAGCCTGTACAAAAATATTTTTCGGAAAAACGCCTTTACACACGCGTTTTAAAAAAGCAAAACAAATTTTTAAAAGTCCTTTTTTATCGGGCATATGGAGAAAGTATTGCAAATCCAAACCTTCTTTTTTTTCCTGTTCTTGGGGAGATTCTTCTGCTTCTCCTGTGAAAAATTCCGGTGGAAGCTCCTGATACCGTGAAGGTTCTTCCGGAATATCTGCCATTCTAATCCGACGCACTCTTGGTTTTTCCGTCTGCTCTTCCAAATTTTCCGCAAGCGGTTGGGTACTCGGCGTTTTTTCCTCTGTTCGTTGTTTTGCCCCTTCTGTTACATAGGGCTTCTCCGTTGCCGCCCTTGGCTCTTCCTGTGTCTTTGGCGGCTCAGCAGGCGGCCTGCTTCTCATGGATATAGAAGGCTCGGGGGCTTTCTTTTCTTTTCCTTTCTTTTTTCCCCGTAGTTTTTTTTCTTTTTTCTTACCATCCAAAGGGAATCCAAAAATCCTTCCGCCAATCTGCATCCCCTTTTCCATATTATAGACGCCTTCTATATGTATGGCTCCAAACAGCCAGCGAATGGCAAAACTTCCGCTGATTTTTTCTAGCTTTTCCCCCTTAATTTCATAGCGTAGGGGTGTCAGAAGCACAACGAGAACCAATATCAGCACAAGAGCCAATACCGCCAGCAAAAAAGCCCCCAGTATTTTTAAAATACCCAATAAAACCAAAAGAAGTTTCATACTATTCTCCTGCCTTTTTTCCCCGCCCTATCAATAGGGTACAAATCACGCAAAGAACCAGCATTGCAGTGATAAATATGATCCCAATGCGAGCGGCCGTATCGATGAAAAACGATTCCGGCACAATATTGATAAGCCGATCCGTCTTGGGATTCAAAATCCATAAATCATTATTAAAAAATATTTTATGGAACAAAACAAAATATCGATTGAAATTGGTAGAAATCATAGCCGTCAACACCAGAGAGCATAAAAAAAATACGCCTGTGGCAATCTGAAAAGACCGAAATAATCTATGCTGTCCCCCGGTTTTCATAAAAAACAGTAGAAAAGCTATCACTGCCGCAAAAAAGAGTTTACGTAAAAATTCCGCTCTGACAAAAAGCGCTTTAACATTTACCATATGTGCCTTTTCACGAGGATTAAAAAACTCTTGCTTCTCCCCATTAATCAATGCTGTGATATCGAGGTTCTCCCGTTTATCCCGCAGATAGGACATCATTTCATCCGTGACATAAAGGAGGTCTTTCATTTCCATATCCACCGTTTCCGTCACATTATATTTCTTATATTCCTTTTCAAAGTAATCCGAATTTACATACAAAACACATTCTACCGAGGTAACCAATACTATAAAAATCACACAAAAAGCACAAACCAAACCAAATATCCATTCTAATCCCTTCAACAAACACCCTCCCTATTTTATAAGTTCTTCGGGCTTTGCCACATCTCTTCCTGTCGCTGCTGCATTTTCCACCATATACAAAAAAAGAGCCGTCGCTTCCCTCTTCCCACAGGCAATCCCAGCAATGAGATATTTTTTGTCTTTGTTTCGGTGCAAAAAAAGCTCTCGGGATGAAAGAATTTCAAAGGAACTCTTTTCACGGAAAAACAAACAAATACAATAGATATTAAAAACCGGTATCCCCCGTTTTAGGCTGTAGATTATGGTACTCAAGTCTTTGACGCTTTCGCCCACAAAAATTTCCTCGATAAATTCCATACTCCACACATCCTTTTCCTAGTATCTTCCTTCTATTATAGCAGATATTTGAAAAATGAAAACACAAAATATTCCATTTTACCTGTCAATAAGCCATCCATCTCTTCAAAATTACTAAGCTTGAGGAAATTCCCTGTTTCTTTTAAAAACAAAGCCTCCCTAAAGCAGTTCCTAGGGAAGCCCTGATTTTAAAGCCTGTTTTTTATCTTAGTGCTTTTTCCAGACGTCCGATTTCATTCACAGGATACAGTCGCAGAAGTTCTTTGTACTGTTCCGTTGTCATACCTGGAGTATTGACATAAATCTGAACCTTTCTGTCCAAATCGGCTGACTGAAAGGTATCTTTCAACTGGCAAAACTCTTTGTTATCCAAACAGACCCCTCCTTTTCCTAGGAGCATTTCCTATTTTTATGGTTTTATACCCTTTTTTTGAAAAGCTCAGAAAGCCCCATGAGAAATAAAAATCCCCCGAATAATTTTTGCAAAAGCCCTGAATCCATACGCACCGCCAGAAACGCCCCTGCCGCCGCCCCCAAAAGCCCCATAACTGCAATAGATTTTGCAGTTCTTGTTTCGATGTTATGATTTTTGGCATGGGTAATTAAGGCAATAATTGCCGTAGGAATAAAATAGATGAGATTAATACCCTGTGCCTGATGCTGACTCACCCCCTGCAAAAAAACAAGAGCAGGTATCAAAATAGCCCCGCCGCCGATTCCCATGCCACTGATGACGCCTGCCGCCGCTCCTGTCAAAAACACCCCAATCATAAAATCATCCTTACAGCCGCCGCCAGCATAAATATGCCAAAAATGCGGTGAAGCCAAATTCCCGACACCTTATTTAAAAGCTTTGCTCCAAAAAACCCGCCCAATACTCCGCCGCCGGAAGCCCACAACGCCGTCCCCCATAAAACTTCAGTTTTCCAAAGATAGATAACGGCCGATAGCAGAGATAGGGGTAGAATCACCGCAATGGCGGTGGCATGGGCTTTATGCTCCTCCATATCCAAAAGGCGTTCCATCCCCGGCACGATGATGGTACCGCCCCCAGAGCCGAAAAGTCCGTTGGCAAAACCGGCTACCAAACCCATAGCTATGGTTTTCATTTTTTTTCCTGTCATAAGAAACTCCTTCTTTATCCATATTAAATACGCTTACGAGTAGTGTTTCCCTATCTGTATTTTTTATCCAAAGAAGCCCTTCACAGTCCAAAAACAAACTTCAAGATGTAAATTTTGTCTGCACCCCTTCTTTTGGAGGTTTTACCGCCAAACCACCACGAGAGTTTCATCCTCCACTTAAACGAAAAACTATGTTTTTCTTTTTTTAAATATCAGCAAAGAAAGTCGGTTGCCCAAAGGGCGAATTTCCCAAGCAAGCTATTCATAGGAGAAAATCTTGGTTTAGGCAAATCCCACAATTTTGTATGTTTTTTCACAGTCTAAACCTTTTTTATTATAGTGAAAAAGCCGAAATTTCAATATTTTCTGAAATTTCGGCTTTCATTCTTTCATTTCAACAGTAAACTTATTTACACTGCAAAACATAAGATAAAAATCATATGTTCGCCTGTAAATTATCCTGCAATGGCTGCAGAATCCAGTTGGTTAGTTTTACTAGTATTGTCTTTTGTTGCTTTTCCTCCAATACCATAAACACTCTGTCTGCCATAAGCATTGTCTGTAACTGTATTGGGTTTTACATACCTTCCAGAATTGTTTATGGTCGTTGTATTCTTTACATTACCGTCGGTGACACCATAGTAATCCCAGTACCCCGCGCCCCTGTTGACATTACGGCCGTAGCCTCTTCCATAATCTCTGTTTGTCCAAGTATCGCCTGTGGCGGCTCCTCTGTAACCATCATTATAGTTAAAAAAGCCATTATCTCTTGTGGCACCACCCAAGTTAGTGGAAAGTTTATCTGTACTTGCACAACCACCCAAACAAAGAGCCATTGCTAAAGCTGCCAATCCTGCTGCATATTTACCCAGTTTCATAATAACCCTCCTTCGCAAATTTCATTGCCTTCTTATTTTCTGCTGTTAACACAATATCATCCCCTTACTTCTCTGGTAATAAAGAAAAAAAATCCCATTCGTACCAAAGAAAATTGTATGATATAGGAATAGTAAACCAAGGCTTAATCCGATATAATAAAGAAAAACAATTTAAAATTTATATAAAAAGAGGTGATTCTATGAAATTTCAGCGAAGCAGCGGCATTTTGTTGCATCCAACCAGTCTGCCCGGAAAATTTGGCATTGGCGATTTGGGTTTTTCTGCCTACACTTTTATTGATTTTTTAGAAAAATCAGGTCAAAGCATTTGGCAGGTTCTTCCACTTGGCCCCACCAGCTTTGGCGATTCCCCCTACCAGAGTTTTTCTACCTTTGCCGGAAATCCCCTTTTAATCAGTCCTGCTATTCTTTATGAAAAAGGTTATCTCACCTCATCAGAACTGGAGAATACGCCAATTTTTTCTGAGGAAAAAACGAACTATGGCAATGTCATTCCTTTTAAAAAAAAATTGCTTGAAAAAGCTTATCGTACTTTTTTAGCAAAAGGCAACGAAACTACTAAAAAAGAGTTTGCCCAGTTTTGCAAAAAAAATAATTTTTGGTTAGAGGATTATGCACTTTTTGTTTCCTTAAAAGACTATTTTATCAACCAACGAAAATTTTCTGGTTTTTCCCAAGAATTTCAAACCTTTGTTTCGGAAACAGCTTCCTTTTTATCTGAAAACACTCAAAAAGATTATTTTTTTGGCGGCGTATGGAGTACATGGCCAAAGGAACTGGTAAAAAGAGAACCTGAAGCTTTGAAGCAATGGACAAAAAAACTGGGACGTTCCATTGATTGCTGTAAATTCCAACAATTTGAATTTTTTCAAGAATGGTTCTCCCTTAAAAAATATGCCAATGAAAAAAACATCAAAATCATCGGGGACATCCCTATTTTTGTCGCTTATGACAGTGCGGATACTTGGGCAAATCCTCGCAATTTTTATATGAACGAAGAAGGCTTCCCCACCATAATAGCAGGCGTTCCTCCCGACTATTTCAGCAAAACAGGACAGCTTTGGGGCAATCCCCTTTATGACTGGGAATATCACGCCAAAACAGGCTACCATTGGTGGATTGACCGTATCCGCTATACCCTTTCTATGGTGG
Source organism: uncultured Candidatus Epulonipiscium sp. (assembly GCA_964497675.1). Lineage (GTDB taxonomy): Bacteria > Bacillota > Clostridia > Lachnospirales > Anaerotignaceae > CAZCDP01. The sequence goes on along the minus strand of CAZCDP010000014.1, from coordinate 11,281 downwards.
ATATTTTGCGAATCGACCACTTTCGTGGTTTTGAAAGCTATTGGGCAGTGTCTTTTGGAAATGCGGATGCCACGATTGGTACTTGGCAAAAAGGCCCCGGTGCAGAGCTTTTTTCCGCCATTCGGAAGGCTTGTGGAGTTCTCCCTATTATCGCAGAGGATTTGGGCATCATCACAGATGAAGTAACAGCCCTGCGGGAAGCCTTGGGTTTTCCCGGTATGAAGGTATTGCAGTTTGCTTTTGATGGTTCGGAAAATAATCATTATCTACCCCATACCTTTGAAAAAAATGCAGTGGTTTATACAGGCACCCATGACAATAACACCACACTGGGGTGGTACCAAGATGCCGAACCAAAGGAGCAGGATTATTTTCGCCGTTATATGAACGTAAGCGGAGAAACGCCCTCCTGGGATTTCATCCGTCTTGCCATGGCATCCACCGCCGTATTTTCCATATTTCCCTTGCAGGACGTACTGAGCCTTGACGGCGGTTCCCGAATGAACACCCCAAGCACAGCCTCAGGTAATTGGCAATTCCGCTTCAAGGAGGGGCAACTGGAAAGCAACCTCTCCGACAGGCTATGCTATTTAACGAAATTATTTGACCGTCTGCCAAAAGCAGCTTCGCCTTCTTAATCCCACAACACCAAAAGCTCTGTTTCAAACAGCCTCGGCAGAACTCATCGTTTTTGTCAGGCTGTTTTTTGATGTATGATTTTCCCCTTTTCGGGCATTTTCATACTGAGGTGATAAGGGTGTCCCATCGAAACAAGCTACTGCTTTCCTGTATTATTTTCTGTTTTCTTTCGTTTCTTTTTCTCGACTTTTCCCAAAGCCGTCATTTTTTTCTGAGCAGCTTTTTAAAATACCTCTCAATTTTTTTATTTTTTTTCTAACATTCCCCGAAAAAAACAGCCTTCCTCTGTTTCTGACTCTGGTTTGTGACTGGCTGCTTCTATTTACAATATACCACCGATATGGTATCGCCCTATTTTGCCTCGTCCACCTTTTGTATCTGCATTTGCTCCTCCCTTGCCGCAAAAAAAGACAAAGCCTGATTTTGATATTGTGCCTGATTCCCATTCTGCTCTATTTGCCTTTTTTGGCGGTTTGCAGCTTTTATGCGTTCTCTTTTCTTCTGCATATTATAGCGGCTGTTTTTTCTTATCAAAAGTACCCCTCTGTCCAAAAAAAGGGGTATCTATTCGGACTTCTCCTTTTTGTCCTCTGTGATATCTGTGTGGCATGTCCAATTTTACGGGCCGCCCTTTGTTCACCCATATGATTTGGCTTTTTTATACACCCTCCCAACTTTTTATGGCTCTCCGCTTCTTGGAGAAAAAGCACGAGAATTATTTCATACAACAGCAGTAATTTTATGGTATAATAATGAAACAACGAGGGGGGGCTATTTATGAAAGAAAACTTGATTATTACCATTGGCAGGCAGTATGGCAGCGGCGGTCGGGAAATCGGACAAAAACTGGCAGATGCCTTAGGTATACCTTGTTATGACAAAGAACTTTTGACCGTTGCGGCGGAAAAAAGCGGCTTTTGCAAGGAAATGTTTGAACACCACGATGAGAAACCAGCCGGTAGTTTTTTGTATTCTCTGGTTATGGGTACTTATAGCGGAGATACTCTGCCCATCAATCATAAATTGTTTTTGGCACAATTTGAAGCCATACGAAGCCTTGCAGACCAAAGCTCCTGTGTCATCATCGGCCGTTGTGCTAATTATGCCCTAGAGGATTATAAAAACTGTATCCATATATTTATTCATGCTCCTCTGGAGGAACGAGTACGGCGGGCAGTGACAACTTATGGCGTTGCCAGCGAAAAGGCAGAAGATTCTGTCCAAAAAATCGATAAACAGCGGGCAAACTATTATAATTTTTATTCGGGCAAAAGCTGGGGCGATGTAGAAAACTACGACATCACACTGGACAGCAGTATATTGGGCATTGATCATACCGTAACGCTCCTGCATTCTTTTATAAAGTTGCAAAAAAAAGGAACTATCTAAATAATGAAAACACCTTTTAAAACGGTTAACTAAAACAAAAGGGAGTACAAGATATACTTCACGAAATGGGAAAAGGAGAAATAGAAATGGCTAACGTATATACCAGCGTAACAGAACTAATTGGAAAAACACCTTTATTGGAGCTGAAAAATTTTGAGGCAAAGCATCAGTTAAAGGCAAGGCTTATTGCAAAACTGGAATATTTTAACCCTGCGGGCAGTGCCAAGGACAGGGTGGCAAAAAAGATGATTGAGGATGCAGAAGCCAAAGGTCTTTTGACGGAAGGCTCAGTCATCATTGAACCTACCAGCGGAAACACCGGAATTGGTCTGGCAAGTGTAGCGGCGGCAAAAGGCTACCGTATCGTAATCACCATGCCCGAAACCATGAGCGTAGAACGCAGGAAATTATTAAAGGGCTATGGCGCAGAGCTTGTACTGACAGATGGTACAAAAGGAATGCAGGGAGCCATTGATAAGGCAAATGAACTGGCAAAAGAAATCCCCCGTTCTTTTGTAGCAGGGCAATTTGTAAATCCGGCGAATCCGGCGGCACACAAAACCTCCACAGGCCCGGAAATTTATGAAGACCTTGACGGAAAGATAGATATTTTTGTTGCGGGAATCGGAACGGGGGGTACCATCACAGGTGTCGGAGAATATCTGAAAGAGAAAAATCCTTCTATTCAGATTGTAGGCGTAGAGCCGGCTTCTTCCCCAGTATTGACAAAAGGAACAGGCGGTGCCCATAAAATTCAGGGTATCGGTGCAGGTTTTGTACCTAAAATACTGAATACAAAAATTTATGATGAAGTCATAGCCGTAGAAAATGAAACAGCCTTCCAATATGGCAGGGAAATTGCTGTAACAGAAGGAATCTTAATCGGTATTTCCGCAGGTGCCGCCCTTTTTGCAGGGGCAGAGTTAGCAAAGCGACCGGAAAACGTAGGAAAAACCATTGTAGTGCTTTTCCCTGATGCCGGGGATAGATACCTTTCTACAGCGCTGTTTGAGGAATAGAAAAAAACAGCCTGCCTGATTCCTCAAGGAAAACGTAGTTTTTTGTTTAGAGTCGAGGGTGAAATCCTCGTGGCAGTTTGGAGCAAAACCTCCAAGAAAGGTTTAGACAAAAAGAAAAAGCAGAGTACCGTAACTTCTGCACTCTGCTTTTTCTTTTATTTGTTTTATTTATTTGTTTTGTCTTGAATCGTTCTGTCCATTTTGACAGCAACTTTTTCTTTCAGCGTTTTTTTCTTTTTATCCGCAAGATTCATACCATGGACTTTTACGATATAGATACCGGCAAGCTCCACCTTTATGGTTTTTTTCACAGGAATAACCTGGTACACAGATTTATCACACATGAGTGTTGCAATCTGTGGGCCTACTTTTGCTTTAACCAAAGGCATTTTACGCATTTTGCTTGTCTTTGACAGTTGCTCATAAATTGCCTTTGTCAGATTAGAAGGTGTTGGCTTCTCCATTTTTTTATCAATGACAAAAATCTGCACAGTGGTTTTATTTTGATTGATAAAGTCCTGTGCCTGTGTCATTTTGCCCAGATTTTTTCTGTTAAAATAATACATAACGGCAAGAATGAGCACCACAACTACTGCAATAATGATTAAATAATCCGAAAATGTCACTCAAATTTCCTCCTTAAAAAACAGATAAAACTGCATCTGTTGTATTGATTTTGAAAACATACTTGCTACATTTTAACATTGATTCACTATTTAGGGAATAGGAAATGAAAAAAATTCGTATTTATTTTTTTACAATCGTAAATTATTAAGCAAAAAATGAAGTTTTGCGTTATAATACAATCAGGAGGTGGCAGTCTATATGAGAACCTTTCAGTTTATTTCTACGATTGCTACAATAATACTGGTATTAAACGTTGTGTTCGCTGGATTGGTCGTTTTCTTTGAACGCAGAAAACCTGCCAGCAGCTGGGCATGGCTTTTGGTATTATTCTTTATCCCCGTTTTGGGCTTTATCATATATCTTGTTTTTGGACGGGATGGCAAAAAAGAAAAAATGTTTGCCAACAAAGCAAAGTATGATAAAGAGGTTTATTACAAATATTTATTTCATGACCATCGCTCCATTAAAAAAGTACAAGAACAGAAAATGATTATTGAACAAAGGGGAAGGATACTGGAATCTACTTACCTGACGGATTTGGCCTATCTCCATATCAATTCCGGGAACTGGATGACCTTTAATAATAGGATTACACATTTTACGGATGGAACCAACAAATTTGACGCTCTTGTGAATGACATCCGCAATGCAAAAAAATATATCCATATGGAATATTATATTATCAGAAACGATGAATTGGGCAGACGTATTGTCCACGAACTTGCTCTAAAAGCAAAAACGGGTGTAGAGATACGCCTTCTTTATGACGGTATGGGCTGTAACTTTCTCCCAAAGCATTTCTTTCAAGAGCTGCATGATGCAGGAGGCCATACAGCGGCTTTTCTTCCGCCGTTTATTGTACGGCTGAATTTCCGTAACCACCGAAAGCTCTGTGTTATCGATGGGCAAATCGGCTATATCGGCGGCTTCAATATCGGCGACGAATATCTGGGAACGGTGAAACGTTACGGCGACTGGAGGGACACCCATCTGCGGATTGAGGGGGATGCCATCGACCAGCTTCAAATTCGTTTTATGATGGATTGGAATTTTACGGCAAAAACCTACAAGATCCCGTTGAATGAAAGCTTTTTTCCCACAAGGGAACAGTTTGACGGTGTCAAAACCCAAATCGTTTCCAGCGGCCCCGATACAGAATGGAAAAATATTCGTAACGGCTATTTTAAAATGATGAACGAAGCAGAAGAACATATTTATGTAGAAACGCCATATTTCGTACCCGATGACGGCATTCTGGAGGCGTTGCGTGTAGCGGCCTTATCGGGTATTGATGTACGTATCATCATTCCGGGAAATCCCGACCATCTCTTTGTGTACTGGGCAAGTATGTCCTACCTTGGAGAACTGCTGGATGCCGGCGTGCGGTGCTATCAGTACGAAAAAGGCTTTATTCATGCAAAGGCAGTATTTATCGACGGTGTTGTTGCTTCCATCGGTACGGCCAATATGGACATCAGAAGCTTTGACTTAAACTTTGAGGTAAACGCCTTTATTTATGATACAGAAACCACAACGGCACTGGAAGCAGACTTTTTACGGGATTTGGACGATTGTATCGAGATTACCAAAGAATGGTATCTAAACCGAAAATGGTGGTTCAAACTAAAGGAGTCTATGGCACGGCTGATTTCTCCTATGCTTTGATATTAGAAAGAGGGTAAAGACATCTTGGAAAAGAAATTTGTGAAGGATTATACGATCGGATATTTTGAAACAGACGGACAGCTCATACTGGAGCCTTCCTTTCTTGTGGCCTATTTACAGGATATGGCAATCTCTCATTCCGATGCTCTGGGCTATACACTGGATTATCTGGCAGAACAAAAAAAAGGCTGGGCTGTGCTGAACTGGCACATCAGCATCGGGCGTATGCCAAGCTGTGGTGAAACAATTCGGCTTTGGACATGGGCAGAAAAATGCCGTAGGATGCAGGCACAGCGAAGCTTTTATGTCTTTGATGAAAAAGGGGAAATCATCATTCGTGTGGCTTCTCGGTGGGTATTTATAGATTTGGAACGTCGGCGTCCTACCTCCATTGGACAGGACATGGAAGAAAAATACGGCAACAGCCTTGTATCTGCCATAGAAAATGAAACCTATACTCTGCCAAAGGAGCAGGCGGAGGATACCTTTTTGTTTCGGGAATTTACAGTCACTAGGCGGGATACGGATAACAACGGACACGCCAATAATATCAAATATATCGAATGGGCCATGGACGATGTCCCCGATGAAATTTATGATTCCATGATTGTTCATGATTTAAAGGTGGTTTACCGCAAAGAATGTTACAAAGGCACCCTTGTGCAGTCAAAATGCTGTGTGAGAGAATTGACAGAGGGCGGCAAAGAGGTCATTTCCTTTTTTATAGATGCTTTGGACAAAAAAACGATATTTGCTCAAGTAGTCAGCCAATGGAAAAAATCTGAGTAACGTTTTTGAAAACAAAAATGCCAATGGTTCTTATGTTGTTTGATATTTTATGCTTAGAAGCGTAGCTATGCTTAACAATGGAATCCAATGGTGATATGATAAATGAAGTACATATTTGAAAGGAGCTTTCAACATGAAAATAGGAAGAAACGATTCCTGCTGGTGCGGGAGTCAAAAAAAATATAAAAACTGCCATCTGATGTTTGACGAAAAAATAATCGCTCTGGAACAAAAGGGGATTGAGGTTCCCAGCCATAAAATCATCAAAACACCGGCACAGATTGAAGGGATTCGGGAAAGCGGCAAAATCAACACTGCCATACTGGATTTGGTGGCGCAGACCATCCATGAAGGCATGACAACCGAGGAAATCAATACGCTGGTTCATGAGCATACCATTGCTCAAGGAGCCATTCCTGCACCTCTGGATTATATGGGCTTTCCCAAGAGTGTCTGCACCTCGATTAATAACGAGGTATGCCATGGCATACCCGGCCCCGACCATGTGCTGAAAAGCGGGGATATTATTAACGTGGATGTTACCACTATCTATAAGGGTTATTATGCCGATGCCTCCCGTATGTTCTGCATCGGGGAGGTTTCCCCGGAAGCACGAAAGCTAGTAGAGGTCACAAAGGAATGTGTTGATTTAGGCCTTGCGGCTGTGAAGCCATGGGGCTTTTTAGGAGATATGGGGGCTGTTATCAGCGAATATGCCGCCAAGCATGGCTATTCTGTTGTAGAAAATATCGGCGGCCACGGCGTAGGCCTTGATTTCCACGAGGACCCCTATGTGTGCCATATCGGAAAACGTGGCACAGGTATGCTCCTTGTGCCGGGTATGGTATTTACCATCGAGCCTATGATTAATGCAGGCGGCGACGGCGTCTATCAGGATGCAAAAAACGGTTGGACCATCTATACTGATGACGGTTCTCTTTCCGCACAGTGGGAATATACCATTGCTGTAACAGAAAATGGTACAGAAATATTGACAAGATAAATTTTACATAAGAAAAGAACCCCAGTGTGTCAAAAACCTTCCCTCTCACCACTAATAAGCAAGGGGGAAGTACCGACAAAAAATACGCAAGACCTTGAGGTTTTACCTCAAACTCCACCATCCTTTCGAGAAACTATGGAAAAAAGCTTTGATAAAGGACTCAGACATACCTGATTCCGCAAGGAAAACCTAGCTTTTTGTTTAGGATGGAGGGTTGCACCCTCGTGCTGGCTTGGAGATAAAACCTCCAAGAGAAGGCTTAACTTTATTGACACACAAAAAAAGCCACTTAGCTTTTGCAAAGGTGGCTTTTTTTGTATCCATGATTTATAAATGAGGATTGACATACCGTCCTCTGGATTCTGTTCTTTTGCCATACTGTATGGCTCTTTTGGGACATCGGTTCAAACAAGCCAAACACATATTGCAATTTCCTTTTTCCCAGACAGGCTTATCTGTTTCCAAATGGATACACCCCAAAGTACAGATCTCCTCACAAAGTCCACAGCCGATACATTCCCCTGTCACATAAAAACGTTTCGTATCACGACCAAAGGCATGGAACAGAGTATGAACGGGTCCACTTTTTAAAATGGAAAGCTTTCCTTTTTTAACACGGAAAAAATCTCTTTTTTCTTTCTCCACCATACGGATGATTTTTTTTAAAACCACATCCGCCGCTTCCAACTTCCGCTGTTCCTCCTCCCTATCGTCCACGTCAAACCCCACCACATAATTATCAGGCATTACAACAGAAAAACCACTGTCCAGCCTGATTTTTTTCTTTTCCAGATTTTTTCGGAACGAATTTATGGTTTCTCCAGCAGAACTGCCACAGGTACAAACAGCAAAACGATAGCTTTCCTCTTTTTCCGCCAGCTTCATTTTTTCCAAAAAGGTTGCCACAGCCTCAGGGAAGTCCCAAGCATAAACGGGAAATACAAAGCCCAGCTTCTCCCCCGCTTCCAATGTATAATAAAAATTATTGTTCGTGTTTTTAAGCTCTGTTGCTATATCGATAATCCGTTCATCCAGAGCGTGTCCTAATTTTTTTGCAACATATAAAGAATTTCCCGTACCCGAAAAATAAAATATCATGCCAATTCCTCCTAACCTTTGTATTATACACCTTTTTCTTTTGAAATACCGTATCATTTAAAAAAATACGGTATAAAAGGGAACATATTTCTTTACATTTAGGAACTTACAGCCCCTAATATAAAAATATAAAAGCTCCATTCCCCCTTAATCTGGAAGGAAAACGGAGCCTTTCGTTAAACTTTTTGTCCACTTTCTTTAAAAAGTTGGTGAAATTTGAGGTGAAACCTCAAGATTCTGCACTTAGTCTTTTGCAGAACATTTTACTTTTTTAAAGCTTTCAGATACGCCTTATCCTCTTTTGAAACTCTGGTGGACTCGCAGGCCTTCTGTATCATTTTATGGAAGGTCCATTCATCCAGAGTACAGCGGCTTAGGTATTTTTTAGTCTGCTCGGGAAATTTTGCCAAACCAACGGATACTAACCACGCCTGTGCCATACGGACATAATAAAAATCACTTTTCACCTTGTCGCATCGTTTCAAAATCTTATCTATATGAGCCTCATCCATATAATTGGAGAGCATAGAAATCAACCCCACACGCACCGCCCAAGGATTCACAGAGTGAAGGTACAGGTTCAAATGCATCCAGAATTCTTCCTTATTTTTTCGGATTGGCTTCTTCAGGCTGGTACAAAATGTATCACATGCCGCCCAATTATTCACAATTTTTACAAAGTCATCTGCCTCCATCTGGAAATGTGCATAGTCCAGATTACAGCTTGTAATCACCAGCCCCCGCAGAACCACTTCTTCATGAAAATCCGTTTTGCAGCATTTGATAAATTCTTTATAATTGCCTTTGCAGATTTCTTTTGCCACTTCCCTTAAAACAGGCACACGAATCCCCAAAACAGACTCCTCTTTTTTAATTAATTTTTCATGAAACTGACGATATTTGTCATCAGCAAGTGTTTTCAAATAGTCTATCAACGCAGTATAATCAGCATTGTTCCACTTTTCACGGTTAAGCTCCACCTTATTTCCCCCTTTTCCATTTCTCTTCTTTTCCACTTCTATTATGGTATCATTTTCTCTTAGGACTAGCAACAAAAATCCATCTTTTATCTCATAACAAAAAGAACCGTAGGGAAAACCTTGACGAATTTATAATGGATGATACCCTCTGAGGAATTATAATTTCACAGAAAAACGCTGATTTCTAGGGGCATAGCCCTTCCACAAGAAATCAGCGTTTTATCATACAGAATCTATTTTTTACTCCCCGTCGTTGGTCAGGTGTAATTTATCAAAAACATAGAACAGTAAACTTAAAATCATACCCACAATACAGGCAAGAATCATACCTGTCAGCTGAACATTACCCGCATTGATGGTGATGCCCGAAAGACCGGTAACAAAAATAACAGAAGTCAACGCCAGATTTCTGGACTTTCCCAGATCCACTTGGGAATCTACCAAAATACGAATACCGGAAGCCCCAATCATACCATAGAGTAAGAAGGAAATTCCACCGATAACAGGGCCTGGAATGGTTCCGATGAGGGCAGAAAGCTTGCCCACAAAGGAGCAGATGATGGAAAGCACAGCCGCACCTCCGATAACTCTGACACTATACACCTTTGTTACCGCCATAACGCCAATGTTTTCTCCATAGGTGGTTGTCGGCACAGAGCCAATGAAACCAGATAACATGGTAGAGAAATTGTCTGCAAACAAGGAACGATGCAGCCCTGGATTTTTGATAAGATCTCTGCCGATAATTTTCCCCGTAACAATCTGGTGTCCGATATGCTCGGAAACAATCACCAGAAGGACAGGAAGCATAATAAATATGGCATCCATATCAAACTTCGGAGTAGAAAAATTAGGAAGCGCAAAAAGCGGAGCTTCCGCCACTATCTGAAAATCAACAATATTCGTTGCAATGGCTGCAACATAGCCACAGATAATAGCAACTAAAATAGGAATAACCGATAAGAATTTTTTGAACAGTACTGAACCAAAAACAGCTACACCCAAGGTTACAAGGAATACGATTACATGAGAAGAAAGGATAGCTTGTCCATCTACAGGGATAAGACCCGCACTCTTCGCTGCTGTACCTGCCAGTTCCAGACCGATGAGGGCAACAACAGGCCCCATCGCCGCCGGCGGAAGTACAATATCAATCCAGTCAGAACCAAATTTATAGATGATAGCCGCTACAATACAGCCACAGAAACCAACGGCAACGAAACCGCCCAAAGCATAAGGATATCCGAATTGCTGAATGACAATAGCACCGGGTGCTAAAAATGCGAAACTGGAACCAAGATAAGCAGGAGCCTTGCCCTTCGTTATGAGGATAAACAAGAGAGTTCCAAGACCGTTCATGAAAAGAACAACAGCAGAATTAATACCAAAAAGAAAGGGAACAAGCACCGTTGCACCAAACATGGCAAACATATGCTGTAAGCTGAGGGGCAATAAAAGTGACATCGGCACTTTGTCCTCAACTTGAATAATTTTCCTAGGTTCCAAAATAAATGACCTCCTTAAAAACAAATGGTTTTCCGATCAGAAATATGTAACTTTCCGACCCTTTTGACGACTTTTTAAAAGAAATTATACCATTAACCCAAGTACGACGCAATGTTTTTATAGGAAAACCTTTATTTTAAAATTACACGTTTAGGATAGTGTAACAATTTAATGGAACTTTGTTGCATCCTGAACGTATTCCAAGCCGGTGGCTTATAAACCTTTTGGTTGATTCACAGCGGGCGGCTATTTGTTTTCCATACCGCAAAACATCTGAAAGCAGATACGGTACGACAAAAAGCTGATTTCATGGCACAAGGGCTATGCCCCTAGAAATCAGCTTTCTTCCATACTATGATAAAATGCAATTCCCCTTTGCAATTTCAGTCGGGAACCCTTGGTTCCCAAACCATCTGCAAATAATTGGCTACTATTGAGGGTTTATCTTCCACCTGAGAACTGCCATAGGCAGTCCAGACTTTGTCCGCACCCTAAGGAAAACGCAGTTTCCCACAAAAATTCTTTCCCCTCTTTTCGCCCTATTTTTAACACTCCTTCTTTTTCAA
>CAZCDP010000013.1:17822-18590 GCA_964497675.1 uncultured Candidatus Epulonipiscium sp. | reverse complement strand
AAACATACCTGTTTCCGCACCATTATGGATGCCGATTGTAGGTAGTGCATTTGCAATTATTATCGTAAAACAGCTCTTTGGCGGTCTTGGACAAAACTTCATCAACCCAGCCCTTGCAGCCAGAGCATTCTTACTTGCTTCTTACCCAACAGCAATGACAACTTGGACATCAGCAGGCAAATTTGGTGCTGACGCAGTAGCAACAGCTACTCCTCTTGCCGAATTAAAAGCAGGCACACTGGTTCCTACTTCTTCCGATATGATGAACGCTTTAGTTGGTAACATCGGCGGATGTATTGGTGAAACTTGTGCCATCGCACTGATTCTCGGCGGTCTTTACCTTATCTGGAAACAAGTAATCAGCTGGAGAATTCCAGTTGTTTACATAGCAACTGTTTTCGTTTTAACAGCAGCTATTGGCAGAAATGGTGTACGAGTTCCTGTATATGAGCTTTTCGTAGGCGGCCTTATGTTAGGTGCTTTCTTCATGGCAACAGACTACGCTTCTTCTCCAATTACAGCAAAAGGTCAGATTATTATGGCATTGGGCTGTGGATTATTAACAACATTAATCAGAATTTTTGGCGGTTATCCAGAGGGTGTTTCTTACTCCATCTTGATTATGAACCTTTGTGTTCCTCTTATTGACCGTTTCACTGAACCTAAAATCTTTGGTGCTCCGGAGGTGAAAAAAGCATGAATGAAATGATAAAACCAGCGGGAATTTTATTAATTATTACAGCTGTTGCAGCCATGCTTCTCGGTGTC
>CAZCDP010000013.1:0-17812 GCA_964497675.1 uncultured Candidatus Epulonipiscium sp. | reverse complement strand
AAGAGGCTATTGCAGCACAATCCGCTCTAACAGAACAGACTGCTATGGAAGCTGTTCTTCCAGGCGAAGGTCTTGAATTTGAAACTGTACTTGATGTTGCCGCAGGTGACACCGCAGAAGGTACAATTTCTAAAATATCAAAAGCAACCGCAAATGGTGAAACATTTGGTTATGTTATTACCGCAGCTCCAAGTGGTTTCGGCGGTGCCGTAAACACAATGATCGGTATTGACGCAGAAGGCGTTGTAACAGGTTTGAGAGTATTATCTCATGCTGAAACACCAGGTCTTGGTGCTCTTTCCACTGACCCATCCTTCTATGAACAATTCGCCGGAAAATCCGGTAAATTAGCTGTTACAAAAGACGGCGGCGAAATTCAGGCAATTACAAGCGCTACCATCACTTCCAGAGCCGTAACCGATGGCGCTAACGAAGCACTGGAATGGTTCGCAGCAAATGGAGGTGCTAACTAATGGGCAACCCACTTAAAATTATTAAAAATGGTATTATCGATGAAAACCCAACCTTTGTACAGGTTATCGGTATGTGTCCTACACTGGCGGTAACCAGCTCAGCAGTCAATGGTATCGGTATGGGTCTTTCCACAGCAGCGGTTTTGGTCTGCTCCAACCTTTTTATCTCTATATTGAGAAAGGTTATTCCTGACAAAGTCAGAATCCCTGCATTCGTAGTAGTTATCGCTACTTTCGTAACCATCATTCAGTTTTTGTTACAGGCTTATCTGCCTGCACTCAACGACTCTCTGGGTCTTTACATCCCATTAATCGTTGTTAACTGTATTATCCTTGGTAGAGCCGAAGCATTTGCTTCCAAAAACTCTGCGATTGATTCTATCTTTGATGGTATTGGTAACGGTCTTGGCTTTACATTGGCTCTTACATGTATCGGTATCGTTCGTGAATTTATCGGTTCCGGAACATTCTTTAACGGTACACCAATCGGCTTCACTGTATTACCGGAAGCTTTCCCACGTACATTACTTTTCGTAATGGCACCTGGTGCATTCTTTACATTAGGATGCTTAATGGCGTTATTAAATCATTTTAAAAATAAGAAAAAATCTGCATAAGGAGGGGAAAATAAATGTATTTAATATTATTGGTTTTAGCCGGAATATTTGTTAATAACTATGTTTTATCACAGTTCTTAGGCATCTGCCCCTTCCTTGGTGTTTCTAAAAAATTAGAAACAGCTGCAGGTATGGGTGTTGCCGTAATCTTCGTCATCACATTGGCGTGTGTGGCTTCTTACCTTGTTTATAACTTTATCTTAGTACCATTAAACATCACATATTTATACAACATAGCATTCATCTTGGTTATCGCAGCTCTGGTTCAGTTCGTTGAAATGTTCTTGAAGAAATCTTCACCATCCCTGTATCAGGCACTTGGTGTATATCTTCCTTTGATCACAACAAACTGTGCAGTTCTTGGTGTTGCTGTTGTTAATATGCAGAAAAATTACAACTTCATTCAAGCAGTCTTAAACGGTATCGGTGGTGCAACAGGTTTCGCACTTGCTATCATTCTTTTTGCAGGTATTCGTGAAAGAATCGCAAACAATGATACACCTAAAGCATTTGACGGATTCCCTCTTGCTCTTGTAACAGCTGGTCTGATGTCAATTGCGTTCTTAGGCTTCCAGGGCTTAATTAAACTTTAAAACAAGGAGTGTGACAAAAATGCAGATAATGAATATTGTATACCCAATCCTCAGTATTGGTGGCTTAGGTCTTGTTTTTGGTGCTGGCCTTGGTTATGCGGGTAAAATATTCGCAGTAGAAGAAGATCCCAAGTTAGGTGAAGTCGTCGAAGCACTTCCCGGCGCAAACTGTGGTGGTTGTGGCTTCCCAGGTTGTGCAGGCTGTGCAGCCGCTATTGTCGCCGGAACAGCTCCTGTTAATGCTTGCCCCGTAGGCGGTGCAGCAGTTGCTGAAAAAGTCGGTGCTATCATGGGTGTGGAAGCTTCCACTTCTGAACCAGTAGCAGCCTTTGTAAAATGTAAAGGTACCTGTGATGTAGCGAAAAATAAATATGACTACTTTGGTCTTGACGATTGTATTATGGCTTCTCAGCTTGCTGGCGGAGGCGCAAAAGGCTGTTCTTATGGCTGTCTTGGTTTAGGCAGCTGTAAAAAAGTTTGTGATTTTGATGCAATCGAAATCATTGACGGCGTTGCTGTCATCAATCAGGATAAATGTGTTGCTTGTGGTAAGTGCGTTTCTACTTGTCCAAAACACATTATTGAGCTTTTACCAGTAAAGAAAAAAGTTAAAGTTCAGTGTTCCTCCAAAGACGCAGGAAAAGCTGTTATGGCTAACTGCTCTGTTGGTTGTATTTCATGTAAAATCTGTGAAAAGAACTGTCCTTTTGATGCAATCCATGTAATTGATAACCTTGCTGTTATCGATTATACAAAATGTAAATCCTGCGGTATCTGTGCAAGCAAATGCCCTAAGGGTGTTATAACAGGAAAACGTCCAGCAGCTCCAAAAGCAGATGCTCCAAAAGCAGATGCTCCAAAAGCTGATGCTCCAAAGGCAGATGCTCCAAAAGCTGATGCTCCAAAAGCTGATGCTCCAAAAGCAGAATAAAAAGCAATCTATTCAGGGTGAAGATAAATCTTCACCCTATTTTTTTAAACACCATTCGTCTTAAAGTAAAGCATGTCCACTTTATGGACACACTCAGACGTCCTTCGGACATCCAGCATCGCAAAAAACTTTGATTAGAAATCAGACAATTTTTTCTTGATTTTTTCTTAGTAGTTAAGAGGTGAAACCTCCAAACCGAGTTTAAACAAAATCTACATTCTTTACTTTTTGCTTTTTTTCTACGCATTTCATTTTTAAAATCCACAAAACAGCAACTCCCCTACGAACTCCAAAACTCGCCCTGCTCGTTCCATCTGCTCTCTAATTTTTTACGTTTTTTCTAAAAAAAATGTTATGTATCAAAAAAGTATGCTATAATAGGTATGAAAATTGACTTGGGTCTTTCCGGATCCAAACGTATCTTAGGAGGGATTTGACTTGAAAGGACATGCAACACGAAGTATCTGGGTATTGATACTCCTTCTGCTGGCCGGTGTCGTGCTGGGAGGTTTTATCGGTGATTATCTGGGTAAGTTCCCCAGCCTGAACTGGCTCAGCTATGGCAAAGCCTTTGGTCTTACCTCGCCTTTTGTTCTTGATTTAGGCGTGCTAAAACTACAATTCGGTCTGTCCATCCGTTTTACCATTGCTGGTATTGTAGGTATTATGATAGCCGCTTTCATTTATCGTAAAATGTAAGGAGTATAAAGGATCGTTATGAATCAGAAGAGGTGCTTTTTATGCAGAAAATCATTTTAGCAACAAGTGTACTTTCCAGAAGAGATTTATTAAAACAAGTTGGGATTCCCTTTGAAGAAATCGACTGCAATATCGTAGAAAAAGAAATTGACTTGGATAACGAAGACATGGAAAATGAAAATTCACCCTATGAATGGGTAAAGGCCATCTCCTCATCAAAGGCTCACGCCGTCCTTGACAAAATCGATGGAGAAGCTATTATCATTGGTGCAGATACCATCGTCACAGATTTGGGATATATTCTCCATCGTCCAAAAAATAAAGTAGAAGGTATTGCCATGCTCCAAAGATTACAGGGTCGGAAACATACGGTTTATACAGGCTTATCCATCATTTATAAACAAAAGGACGGCACTTACCGCGAAGAAAACTATGTGGACGGTGCTGACGTTTATATGCATAACCTTTCCCCGAAAATTATTGATGCCTATATGGATACCGAAGAGCCTTACGATAAGGCTGGCGGTTACGCCATTCAGGGAAAAGGTGCTCTACTTATCGAAACCATTTATGGTGATTTTTACACCGTCGCCGGTCTTCCTTTGCGGAAGCTGAATAAATCATTATTGAAAAATGGTATTGAGCTTGTAGATTTTTGGAAATAACTCCCTTGTTTATAAATATCACCACCCCCGTTGTCTTTCGATTACAAAGAAACGGGGTTTTTTTATCTTTTTTGTTTATTTAATCATATCGTAAGGTTTTTTTCATAATTTCCATTTTCTTTTTTATTGAAAATAGTTGCAAAAAGAGGTATGATTAAACATAAAGCCCTAATACGCAAAAATTTTGAAATACTGGGAAAATAATAGGAAAATAATGTGAAAACCGTTTCACTTTTGCATACGAAAGGAGCAACACAATTATGTTTTCAAAAGATATGGGAATTGATTTGGGTACTGCTAACACACTGGTCTATGTACCCGGAAAAGGTATCGTTGTGAACGAACCTTCCGTTGTCGCAATTAATACGCAAACCAGGGAGGTATTGGCAGTTGGAAATGAAGCGAAAGAAATGATTGGCAGAACACCTGGGAATATCGTAGCAATCCGCCCCATGAAGGATGGCGTTATCGCTGATTTTGATACTACGCAGGCCATGTTGAAATATTTTATCGGCAAAGCCTATGTCCGTTCTATGTTCGGACCAAAGCCAAGGGTTGTTGTTTGTGTACCTTCTGGTGTAACCGAAGTGGAAAAAAGAGCAGTTTTGGAAGCGGCTATCGCCGCCGGTGCAAAGGATAAAGATACCTATCTTATTGAAGAACCTATGGCGGCTTCCATCGGTGCAGGGCTGCCTGTGGAGGAGCCCACAGGCAATATGGTCGTAGACATCGGCGGCGGCACCAGCGAAGTTGCCGTAATCTCTCTGGGCGGTGTTGTAACCAGTACCTCCCTACGGATTGCCGGTGATGAACTGGACAGCTGTATCGTGAATTATATTAAAAAAGAATATAATCTTGCCATTGGTGACAGAACTGCTGAAGAAATCAAACTCGGTATCGGTTCCGCTTACCCTAGGGAAAAGGAAGAAACCATGGACATCCGCGGACGGGACCTTGTTTCCGGTCTGCCGAAAACCATAAATATTTCTTCTTCCGAAATTATGGAGGCCTTTCGGGAACCCGTTCTATCTATCATTGACACCATCAAGCAAACTTTGGAGGCTACCCCTCCGGAACTGGCTGCCGATGTTATGGAGAGTGGTATCACATTAACCGGAGGCGGTGCTTTGCTAAATGGACTGGACAAGCTGATTTCTACAGAAACAGGAATCCCTGTCCATATTGGTAATGAACCTTTAAACTGTGTGGCCATTGGTACCGGTCTTGTTCTGGAACATATCAACACCTTAAAATCAGTATTGGTTTCTCCAAGAAAGATTAGATTTTAATTTCGTATGATTGAGCATAGGAGAGTTTATTTTGGGATTTTTTGAGAAATACAAAAAACAAATCATAACTGTCGTAACAGTGCTACTGGTAATTTGCGCCCTTTTTACCACCGGTCGGAAGATGAATGCAACTTTTATTGATAACGCCATCGGCTTTGTTGTCACGCCTTTCCAAAGATTGACAACTGGTGCCGAGAAGTGGGTAGACGGTAAAATCAGTGTGGCAAAAAACAAAAACGGCCTTGTAAAAGAGAATAAAGCATTAAAAGAAAAAATTGCCCGTCTGGAAGCAGATAAAAAACGACTAAAGCGCTATGATACGGAAAATAAAAAGCTTTCCGAACTTTTAAAAATAGCCCAAAAATTTCCCGATTATGGTACGACAGGTGCGGAAATTATCGCTAAGGACCCGGGGAACTGGTATGATATTTTTCTCATCGGCAAAGGCAAAAAGGACGGTCTTTCCGCCAATATGGTCATAACCGCTCCCGGCGGTCTGGTGGGAAAAATCATTGAGGGCGGCAACCATTATTCCAAAGCGCAATCCATACTGGACAGCCGTAGCTCTGTTTCTGCCATGAGCCTGCGCACAGGAGATTTGGGCGTTGTGAAGGGAGAATATTCCCTCATGGATGATGGTCTTTGCCGCATGGAATACATCGATGCGGAAGCTGAAATCATGGAGGGTGACGAAATCGTCACCTCTCATTTGAGCGACATTTACCCCCCGAGCATCTCCATCGGCAAGGTGAAGGAAATTAAAACCGATGCCAACGGGTTAACAAAATATGCTATTATTGAACCTTTTGTGGATTTTAAGCATTTGGATACGGTGCTAGTCATCAGTGAACTTTTTGACCATGACACAACGGAGGTACGAAATTGAGAATTTTGATTACCGGGTTGTTTGTACTCATCAATTTTATACTGCAATCCACTTTGTTACAGACCATTCAAATACGGGGGGTTCTGCCCAATACAGCGGTAATCCTTATTGTTTCCTATGCTCTATTGCGTGGCAGCACAGAAGGCTCTATGGTGGGCCTTTTTGCGGGTATTTTGCAGGACATTTTCTTTGGCTGCGGTCTAGGCTATTTTGCCCTTCTGGGCATGACCACAGGCTATCTGGCCGGAAGAAGCAATCATAATTTTTATCGTGAAAATTATATAATGCCCATTATGCTTTGTGCCGTTTCCGTAGTTATTTATGAAACAGTGATTTTTGTAACCGGTTTTCTTTTTCGGGGACAGCTAAACTACCTTTATTTCTTCGGCAGAATGATACTTCCGGAAGCCGTTTACACTGCTGTACTGACCGTTGTCATTTACCGTATCCTGTTTGCAGTCAACGAATGGCTTGAACTGAAAGAAAAATATAAGTACCGATTTTTTTAATTCTGTCCATCTGACATTTGGAGGAAGCAATGAGAAGATACATGGAACGATTCCAAGAATTTTGTAAAAGCAGGATATTTATTATGCTTTGTGGCATATGCCTGCTTTTCTTCATATTAATAATACGGCTTTTTTCCTTACAGATTATCCACGGTGAAAAGTATCAGCAAAAACTCACCACCAGTGTATTGAAAACAGTGGCTCTGCCCGCTTCCAGAGGTGCCATTTACGATCGTTATGGCAGGCCGCTGGCTACGGACCATGCTGCTTATTCGGTAAAAATCGATGACAGCATCAATCTGGATTTAAAAGGTCAGAAAAATCAGCTTGTTTTGGAGATTGTCAAAAAACTAAACAGCGAAGGCGTACACCTAAAAGATAATCTTCCCATTTCCAATACAAAGCCATATCATTTTTTATTTGACGAAAAAAAAGAGAAGGATTGGAAAATACAAAATGGTATTCCCAAATCTAAACTGAATATGACGGCAGAGGAAACCTTGACCTATTTTTTTAAGAAAATGGATATCCCTTCCCATTATACGATGGCAAAAAAAAGGAGCATCCTTTCTCTCAATCTGGAGCTTAACGACAAAAACCTTATGGTGATTTCCCTCATACAAATGTTGGAGGAAAACGGCGAAACCCTAGTAGATGATTTACCTATTTCCAAAAAAACTCCCTATACATTTCTCTTTGACGGCAACAAAAGCAAAGAGCGTGCATGGAAGCAAAGCGTGGCTATGTCCGACGGGGAGCTCCTTTATGACGGGGAAGAAACTGTGGAATATTTAAGGGATTTCTTTGAAATACCAAAAATACTGCCAGCGGAGCTAGTCCGCAAAACCATCGGGCTGCGCTATGCGCTGTATCTTCAGCGTTACCGAAAATATCAGCCTGTTACAGCAGCTTTGGATGTCAGCGACAAGACATTGGCTGTGGTAGAAGAAAACCAAGACACCTTTCCCGGTATCATCATAGACACAGATTCCCTGCGGGAATACCCCATGGGGGAATATTTCTCCCATATTATCGGATACATCCGAAAAATATCCGAAGAACAGTACGCAGAATTAAAAGAATATAAGGACGAAAACGGCGACCAGATTTACAGCATTTCCGACATCGTCGGCAAAAGCGGTATGGAGGAGCTTTATGAACGAGAGCTGAACGGCAAGGACGGCGAAATGTTGGTTGAAGTAGACAGCGTGGGACGACGTATGAATACCCTGCAATCCAAACAGCCCGTTTCCGGTAACGACGTTTTTCTGACCTTGGACAGCCAGCTTCAGAAGGCTGCCTTTGATAGTCTGGAAAACACCTTACGAGATATACTAAAGCGAAAACTGAACTCCGCTTCTGCCAAAGAAGCCATCTCCCAGAAACAACTTTATACCTCCATGGTAAAAAGCAACAGTATTTCTTTGGAAAAAATCTGTACTTCCAGAGAAGGAGAACAATATGTTTTTTACCAGAAAATATTGGCACAGAATCCAAAGTTTACGCTGTCCACTGAAGAAGACCGAGCCTTTGCAATACAAATCCTCACCGATGCCATTGAACGGGGTGAAATCAGCGGCAGACAGATTATACTGGTACTGGTGGAGCAAGGTAAAATAACCGCCGACACAGAATATCTTGCCAAAATCAAAAGCGGTGCTATCTCGCCCTTATCCGTCATTAACCAAAAACTAGACTCAGGGGAGCTGCGGCCTTCAGACACAGCACTGGATCCTTGCACTGGCTCCGTTGTCGTTTCTCGTGTTGATTCCGGCGAGGTTTTGGCACTGGTGACCTATCCATCTTATGATAACAACAAGCTGGTCAATAACTTTAATAACAGCTATTACAATCAGCTTTTGCATGATACCACAACGCCTTTGGTCAACCGCCCTTTGAAAGAAAAAAAGGCGCCGGGTTCTACCTTTAAAATGATTACGGCGCTGGCTGGTCTGGAAAGCGGTGCCATTACACCAAACACCTATATCCGAGATTTGGGCGTCTTTACAAAGGCTGGTGTTCCTCATGCAAAGTGTTGGATTTATGGCAGCTATGGCGGCACCCATGGCAGCATCAATGTTTCCAAGGCTCTGGAGGTTTCCTGTAACTATTTCTTCTATGAAACCGCCTACCGTATGGGAAATGCTGCTTCTGGCACTACAGAAAATAGTATCGCAACATTAAACGAATATATGGCGGCTTTTGGTCTGAACGATTATACCGGCATTGAAATTGGCGAAACAGCGCCCAATATGGCGTCCTCAGCATTTAAGGAGCGAACCATCAAATCCATGAATCCTGATGCCACATCCAGCCAGACCCGTTGGACAGACGGTGATACCATCCGTGCCGCTATCGGGCAATCTGTTAATAACTATGCCCCCGCCCATATGAATAAATATATCGCCACACTGGCAAATGGCGGAAAACGGTATAAAATGCACCTAATGTCAAAAGTGGAAAATCCCGACGGCACCGTGGTAAAGCAGGTTAAGGAAGAAGTAGAAAATATTTTAGATTTACAGCCCAACAATCTGGAAGCCGTATATAAAGGAATGCTTCTTGTTAGTACAGGTCCTAAAGGCACACTCCGTGGTGTGTTCCACGATTTCCCAATCCACGTAGCGGCAAAATCAGGTACAGCTCAAGAAAACTTGAATAAAAGCTCCCATACCTGGTTCGTGGGCTTTGCCCCTTATGAGGACCCACAAATTGCCGTCACTGTCATGATTCCTTTCGGTGATGTATCCGGTTCACCGGCAGCAGTTGTGGCAAAAGAAATTATCGGGGAATATATGGGTCTTAATTACCAGCCTAAAAATACTTACATGAAAAATATACTGGCAAAATAGCATGGAGGGAAAAGAATGAATAACGAAAATTACGTGATTTTTAAAGGGACAAAGGACGGCATTACGGTCTTACTCAATGAAAAAGCAGAGTATAACAAGATCAAGGCACAGCTAGAAAAAAAGGTTGCCGAAGCCTCAAAGTTTTTTGATGGCGTAAAAACCTCCATCGCATTTAATGGACGTGTCCTGACAGAAGAACAGGAAGAAGAGCTTTTAAACATCATCAGTGAAAAAACAAGCATGAATATCACCTTTGTCAAAACCCAGAGCGAAGAAGCCGCACAGCTTACCGCCCTGCTTTCACAGGAGCTTCAACAACATAATATCACAAAGTTTCACAAAGGCTCCATTCGCTCGGGGCAGTCCATAGAATTTGACGGCAGTGTTGTAATAATCGGGGATGTCAACCCCGGCGGTATTGTGAAATCCTCTGGCAATATCATTGTACTGGGACAGCTGAAAGGAATCGCCCACGCCGGCTGCAACGGTATGACAGATGCCTTTGTCGCTGCTATCTATATGGCACCGGTACAGCTTCGTATTGCCGATATTATCACACGCTTCCCGGAAGAAAACAAAAAAGGGCCAAAGCCATCGGAGTATGCTTATATCGAAGATGGACAAATTTATGTCATGGCATTAGCATAGCCTGTCGCAAATTGTTGGAACAACGACAAATTTGCTAAAAAAAATGAGTGCAATATCGGAATAAATTTGTTAATATATAAATATATATTGTATTTTCGAGAAACGGTGAAAAAATGTTTGCAAAAAGGCATGACATCGAATAAAATCAAAAAATAAAACGAATACGGAAGAAATTGACTTCTATGCTAGGGGGAACACAAATGAGTGAAGTAATTGTTATAACAAGTGGAAAAGGCGGCGTCGGCAAAACAACGACCAGTGCCAATTTAGGTTGCGGTCTTGCTATTGCCGGTAAAAAAGTCGCCCTTGTGGATGCGGATATCGGTCTGAGAAATTTGGACGTAGTCATGGGACTTGAAAACAGGATTGTTTATGATTTGGTTGATGTAGTAGAAGGTAATTGCCGTCTGAAACAAGCTCTCATCAAAGACAAACGTTACAATAATCTTTTTCTTCTTCCTGCAGCGCAGACAAGAGATAAAAACGCTGTGGCACCGGAGCAGATGCAAAAGCTCTGTGAGAGTATGAAGGAAGACGAATTTGATTATATCATCATCGACTGCCCCGCAGGTATTGAGCAAGGCTTCAAAAACGCCATTGCCGGCGCTGACAGAGCTGTTGTTGTAACCACACCGGAGGTTTCTGCTGTGCGTGATGCTGACAGAATCATCGGGTTATTGGAGTCCAGCGGACTAAACAACCCCATGCTTGTCTTAAACAGATTAAAAAACGATATGGTAAAACGTGGTGATATGATGTCCATTGAAGATGTCACAGAAATTCTTGCCATTGATATTTTAGGTGTTGTACCAGAGGACGAAAGCATCGTGGTGGCAAGCAACAAAGGTGAACCTGCTGTTTCCAATTCAGAATCCCACGCGGGACAAGCTTACCGAAATATCGTTCAAAGAATCATGGGCGAAGATGTACCTATCATGAGCTTTGAAGAGGTAGAAGGCTTTTTGGATAAACTCAAAAAATTATTCCAACGCGGAAACTAAAGGATGTGAGATGAATGGATTTCTTTAGCTTTTTCAAAAAAAGCGATAAAAACTCATCAAAAAATGTAGCAAAAGACAGACTGAAATTGGTATTGGTTCATGACCGTGTAAATTGCTCCTCTCAGGTATTGGAAATGTTAAAAACTGATATTATCAAGGTCATTTCCAACTACATGGAAATCGACAATGACGAACTGGATATTCAGATAACCCAGACCCAGTCTGAAAACAACAACGGTACCGTTCCTGTTTTATACGCAAACATCCCGATCAAGAGTATGCGTAAGATAAATCAGGATTGATTAAAAACATGGTGATTCTATGATTTGGCCGGAACAATTATCTTCCGGCCTTCCCTATTTATCGGAGGTTTCATAAAATGAATGTAAAAAAACAGCTTTCTAACCTAGACTACTGGCTGGTGATTGCTGTATGTGCTCTATCCGTAATCGGCATAATCTGCATCGGCAGCGCTACTCATATCAATCTGGGAGAGGATCCCGGTAATTTTTATAAACAAATGGCTTGGTTTGCCATCGGGTTAATATTAATGCTGGCGGCATCTTCCATGGACTATGTTTTCTTTTCCCAATTTTATGTACTGTTCTATGGCTGTAATCTTATCATGCTTCTGGCAGTACTGCTATTTGGCAAGAACATAAAAGGGGCTACCCGATGGATTGCTATCGGCCCTATCAGTCTACAGCCTTCCGAATTTGCAAAGCTTATCATGATCGTGTGTCTGGCGAAGTTCATTGACAAAAAACGGGATGACATTAACCAACTGCATATGCTGCTCTTTATCTGTGCCTGTGTGTTAGTTCCTGTAGCTTTGATTCAAAAACAGCCCTCCCTTTCCGCTAGTCTGGTTCTCCTTGCCATACTTTGCATTGAGCTTTTTGTAGCGGGGATGGATAAAAGAATCATAAAGCGTGTTTTCTTGGTTGCCATTCCCCTGATTTTATTTATACTTTGGGATGTAGGACGGGAGAACCCGCTTATTATGGATAAAATACTGAAACCACATCAATTTAGTCGTATTTTGGCTTTTGTGGATCCTTCCAGCAATCTGGATCAGTATTATCAGACAGAAAAAGCAATTAATGCCATTGGTTCCGGTCAGCTATACGGAAAAGGTCTTTTTCAGGGAACATTAAACCAGCTAAGCTATCTGCCCGAACCTCACAACGACTTCATTTTTTCTGTGATTGGTGAAGAATTCGGGTTCCTTGGTTGTATTATTGTATTATTATTATTGCTTTTTATTGTATTTCGTTGTATATTAATAGCAATAACAACCAGAGATTTGTTCAGCCAGCTCATCGTAGCCGGTATTGCAGGCATGATTGCATTTCAGACCTTCGTAAATGTGGGCGTTGCCACTGGTATTATGCCAAATACCGGTATGTCCCTGCCCTTTGTCAGTTACGGCGGTAGCTCCATGTGGACGAATATGACAGCCATTGGCTTGGTTTTAAATATTGGAATGAAAAGAGCAAAATCGATTTTTGAGGGGGTTTAATATGAATATCGGACTGATTGCGCACGATAATAAGAAAAAATTAATGGAAAACCTATGTATTGCCTATAGATATATTCTTTGTAAGCATAGTTTATTTGCTACAGGCACAACAGGCCGTGTGGTAGAGGAAACTGCTAATCTGGTGGTGCATAAATACCTTGCAGGCCATCTTGGCGGTGAGCAACAGCTTGGGGCACAAGTTGCCAGCAATGATATGGACTTGGTAATTTTTCTGCGAGATCCTGTATCTCCTAAGAATTATGAGCCGGATATCAGCCCTATCCTACGCCTTTGTGATATGCATAATATCCCACTGGCAAGCAACCTTGCGACTGCTGAAATTTTGTTACTGGCATTAGACAGAGGAGATTTGGACTGGAGAAATGTGGTGAAATAAAATGTCATTGCCTTTAAAAATAATGCTTGGGTATTATATCATCATTAATTTGGTCTTATTTTTAATGATGGGTTATGATAAAAAACAGGCGATTAAAGGACGTCGCCGTATCCCGGAAGCAAACCTCTTTGTTATAGCTCTTTTGGGAGGCGGTCTGGGCGGCTTTCTGGGTATGATGGCGTTCCATCACAAGACCCAAAAAGTATATTTCTTTCTGATTTTTTTCATTGCTTGTAATATCCATATTGCTGTGATTTATCTCTTGTTAGGTAAACTGCTTTATTTATAAGACAAACTAAAAGGGCATCTTTTGAAGATGCCCTTTTAGTTTGTCAAAATACCCCAAAACAGAAGTACGCTAGCACCTCCCCCCTTGTATTAAAGTGGAAAATGCGATAAACTTTCTTTAAATCAACATTACACGCAAAGGAGAACAACTATGTCTTATATACAATCCCATAAAAACAGCCTCATTTACGCTCTAACCATTCTAGGTTCCATACTCTTCCTTATCATCGGCTACGCTGTATACAAGCCTGATATAGAAAAACAGGGCTATAGTAAGGCGTATAGTGCAACAGTCCTTTCTGTCGATAAGATAACAACAGAGGATAGTACTATTTGGGGAGAAGAACAGGCGCTTTCCAATACAACTATCACCTTTACCGCAAAACTCACTAACAGTGAAAAAAAAGGTGCAAAAATACAAGGCGTTCAATATCTCGACGGAATCTTGGCAGTCAACCCAAAGAAAGTGGAAGCCAAAGACCGTATCCTTGTAAGCCTTCTCGAGTCAGGAACCGATGCCAGCCAGTCCTGGAATTTCGTGGAATACAACAGAAGCTCTACCCTGCTTTTTCTTTGTGGCTCGTTCTTTTTTCTTCTTCTCCTTTTTGGCCGCAGTAAAGGCTTTCATACCATTTTATCTCTTGTACTGACCTGCTGTGCTATCTTTATGGTATTCGTCCCTTCTATTTTGAAAGGATATAATATCTACGGCACCTCCATACTTATCAGCATCTATATTATACTCATGAGTCTTCTTCTCATAAACGGTGCCAACAAAAAAACCCTATGCGCCATTATCGGAAATCTGGGCGGACTTTTGGTTTCTGGGCTTCTCGCCCTTTTCATAAACCATATGCTGAAACTAACAGGCGTTGTTGACAATGACTCCGCTTTTCTGCTTTTGCAAAATACAAAATATCCCATTGATTTAAAAGCCATCGTTTGGAGCGGTATGGTCATCGGTTCTTTGGGTGCTGTAATGGACGTTGCCATGTCCATCGCCTCCGCTATGCAGGAATTGTCTGAAAATATGCGACGAAGGCGGTTTAAAAAACTGCTCCGTTCCGGTCTGAATATCGGACGGGATGCCATGGGCACTATGACAAACACCTTAATTTTAGCCTACATCGGAAGTTCTTTGGCCATGGTTCTTTTGTTGGTTCAAAATAACAAAGACCTTTTATGGCTCTTTAATCTGGAAATGATTGTTGTAGAAATAACTCAAGGACTGGTGGGTAGTATTGGTATCCTGTGTGCCATCCCCATCACTTCTGCCTTTGCCGCATGGATTTATACCCGTAAGGACAAAAAACCTTCACATAAGCAACCGATAGGCCAAGAGCTATAAATAAAACACCCATTTACTAAACACCGAAAGGCTTCCTAACCCCTACTGGTATCGGAAGCCTTGCATTACCAAGCAGTGTCAGCCCGTTCACCTTCTGTATCCCGCAATTATACTCCCTTCGGTTTCAACACAAGCTGTTTATGACAAACTTTTTTCACTGCTTTGTTTTCTTCTTTGCTTTCCTCTTTATTTTCCGCCTTGTTTTCCTCTTTATTTTTTGCCTTATTTTCCGCTTTGTTTTCTATCTTTTTTTCTTGCCACCATTCTACAATTCTAAATTTAACTTTGGGGCTAATTCCTTTTCTTTCTTCCAGCGCCGTTACAACGATATATTCCTCTGCCGTCAGCTTTCCCGACAGCCGAAGCTTGCTGCTTTCCGTTACTTCTCCGCAAGCAGCATCCACATAGCACATGGGCGGAAACATGACGCACCACCAGTTTTTCCCTTCCGCCTTTCCGATTTCCACACGTAATGCATCATAAACGCCTGCGGGAAAGGTCAAGTCACCATAATGCTTCAAAGGAAAATCATCCTTTTTCAAGGATACCTTTACATCATATGTGTAACCCTGTTTTTCGATTTCATCCAATGCCGTTTCTTGTATCTGCCCAAAAGAATTTTGTAGCAATACTTTTGTTTCCTTCACATCAGCGCATTTTTGAAGCTCCGGCCCCATTTCTTCCAATATTCGGTCACGAACAGCCAATTTTAGGTTTTGGTCAAAAACTTCATCGCTATTGGCCAATACATGAAAACGCACTACCTTCTCGGCAATCCCCGATTGTATCGTATCTGAATAGGCTTTTGTTTCGTGTATTCCCCATAAAAAAGTAACAGCCAAGCCTGCCGCCAAAGAAACCATTATGATTTTCTTGTCTTTTCTCAGTTGTGCCCCAATTTTTGCCGTCCAAATATTCCATCCTTCCATTTCATCACCTGCTTATTTAATGTTACTGGAAGGATTAACATAAAAATGGTTATTTATACCATATTTACTGAATCACACCTGTTGATCTAATTTGCAAACGGGCATTCACGTCAAATACCATATTTTTTACCACTTCATTCTCATCCTTCCCATATTTTTGATAAAGACTAAAATTATGCCTGCGAAGCTCTGATGAAAAGTCAAAAATATCTTTGCCATATTCTTCTTGCGCCAATTTTATCGTATTTTCAATACGTGCTTTTATAATTTTTTCAAATTCATGTTCCAATTTTTCTATGGTTCGGCTATCAAATAAATGACCGTACAAAAAATCACTGCCTTCTATACTGCCGTCCGACTTGGAAAAAATGTGACAGACAACGTGCCCATTCTGTTCTGTAAATGTGGTTTTGACATCGTTTTTGTAAATCCAAACAGGAATTACTGTATTTTCCCATTCTCCTTCCACGACATCGCCTTTTGCATCACCCTTGATAAAAAGGCTGCCTCGTTCCTCATCATCGTTCAGCGTGCCGCATAAGGCATAATCCGCTAGAGCCATACCGCCCCCCAGCCGAATCTTTTTATCCTTCAAGCTGATTTTAGGCAGAACACTGCTGCCCTCGCTGTTTCTCAGTTCCATTAGGAATTTTTCCAAATTCAGCCGTCGTGTTACCGCCACATCATCCGACGTATTTTTATAAAAATCCCAGAGAAACATCCCTGTAGAGGAGTCTTCTTTTAAAATAGAAGCTACACAATCCGCCGCTTTTCCGTCCGCACCCAGGAGTATGATTTTTTCCGAAATGTCCTGATTCCGTTCCAGTTCATCGAGAACAGAGGTTAAAAGTGCCTTGTCCTCCAGAAGTTCTTTACCAAAAATCAGTGTTTTCAGTTGCCCCAGATACATCTCACGGCTACTTTGACAATCCGCTTTCTTTACTGCAGATGCCAAGGTTTTTCCATCGGCAAAAACAGTCGGTATCTCATCCTTACTGTTGCCTTTTTTGGATAAAGCGGAAAGCTGTGCCGAACCAAGGGATAGTGTATAACGATTATTCTCAACACCTTGATATTTGTCAACACCCAGGGTAATCACATAACTCCTGTCCTCCATCTCATGATTATCCCAGCAGCCAGTCAGAACAAAGGGAACCATTACCAGAAAAAGCAACAATCGTTTTCGTTTTTTCATGGCCTTATCCTCCTTTTCACACTATCCCAAAAAAGTAGAACAACGGGTAAAATCAGAATATAAAAACCATCTCCATATAATTTTAACCATCCCATACTGCTGAATGCCGTAGTTATATCAGATGGCATAAGAGCGGTTAAAAAAACGATGGGTGCTGCTAAAAACAGCCATCTTCTTACCCTTGTATTTCTTCTTTTGAAGGTCCGTTGCAAGATTATTGTTACAAAAAATAAAGAGGCGCTGACAGACGCAAACGCAGAAACCACCCAGAACCACATCATAAAAATGTCCTGACGTTCCAAAACAGCCCCAGGAAAATCTAATGTGTCTATCATCTGCAATACAGGAAATAGCTTACTTTGCACCGATATTTCTCCAAAAGTAGCAATGGCAAAAACCATGATAACCGTCATCAGCACCGCAGTTGCAAGACCTGCCCCAAGAACACTTTTTTTTGCCCCCTTAGGCCTCTCCAGATAAGGAAAGACCAGAAACAAAAACTCCAGCCCCTGAAAAGAAAATATAGTAATCAGTGTACCCTTCCACAGTTCCGAAGAATTATGGGTAAGGGCGGGAAGAAGGTTATTAAAGTCTGCCGAAGCCCCAGTTGCTGCCAAAATAAAAAGAAAGGGAAGAAAGGAAAGTACAAACAGGATTTCACCCACTCTTCCCCGACATTCATAGCCGCCGGCAGCAACATAGACACAAACAAGAATCATGATGGCAGCCGTAACCGCAACAGGCGTACGAAACAGCATAATCTGCCGAAGTATCTCGCAAAAAATCCGCAGCTCCAGTCCTGCACCCACCATAAGCTTTCCTGCCAGCCCCAAGGAAAGTACCCATGCGATTGGTCTGGAAAAAAAGTCCTCCATAATTTCAATAACCGTTTTTTCAGAATTTCTTTCTCCCAAAATTGTAAAAACCAATGTAAAGGTGGCCATAATAAGGCTTCCTATTAAAACGGAAA
>CAZCDP010000012.1:0-18790 GCA_964497675.1 uncultured Candidatus Epulonipiscium sp. | reverse complement strand
GAAAAAAATAGGGATAATCATAATACACGTTATACCCTTACAGATGAAGGCAATGAAATTATCAATTACTTTATCTGTCATATTTCTGAATCAGCAAAAAATGAAATCAATATTTATATTCATGAAAACAGCAAGCGAATCAAAGCAGAATATGAAGTAACTGCCAACTATTTTCTGGAACTAAACAATAATTATCTGGTAAAATGCGGCCTGTGCGACAGCGACGGCTCCAACCTCATGGAAATCAGCGTTTCCGTAGCTACCAGAGATCAGGCTCAGCTAATTTGCGGTAATTGGAAGAAAAATGTGAATAAGCTTTATGGCTCTATTCTTTCTTCCCTCGTTTCTGTTGAAAAAAAAGCCCCTGCTGTAACGAAAGCTATCGAGGAAAATCTTCCAAAAAAAGAGGAGCAACAGAAATAAAATCCGCTTTTGATATAAAGTCTATAGAAAAAGCCCAACAGAAAATCTTTTCCTGTTGGGCTTTCTTATATTGATTCCCTTACTTTGGTTCCATCTGATTCCCTTTGGGCAATATAGCCCATAGCACAACGTATACGATAATCGGGGGCATACGCAAAAGAAGAATCAAGAGTACCCAGATAATACGCACCAGTGCAGGCTCAAAATGAAAATATTCTGCAATGCCGCCGCATACACCAGCTATTTTTTTATCTGTATCAGACAAACATAGTTTTTGCTCCATATGCTCCACTCCCGTATTCTTAAAATTTACCGCTATATACGGTAATGGTTTTGTTTTGTCTGTCTTGTCCTTTTATTCTTCTGTCTTTGCCTCTTCCAAAATTCCATCCATGACTGCCCAAAGCTCTTGGACACCGTTTTTTGTGACACCTGAAAAAGGTATTAATTTATCTTGTTCCCCAAGCCCCAGTGTTTTTCTGATAATGGAAAGTTGTTTCGGCACCTGACTTCGGTTCAGTTTATCCGCCTTTGTCGCTGCAATAATAATGTCGTAACCATAATGTTTCAGCCATTCGTACATCATGATATCATTCTGTCCCGGCTCGTGACGTATATCGATGAGCAAAATAATCGCCAGCAGTTCTTCTCTCCTCTGCAAATATTCCTCAATCATTTTGCCCCATCTGTCGATTTCCGTTTTAGGTGCCTTTGCATAGCCGTAACCCGGCAAGTCCACAATATAAAGTTGATTTTCCACATCATAAAAATTGATGGTTCTGGTTTTTCCCGGCTGTGAGCTGGTTCTCGCCAATGCCTTTCGGTTCATCATGGCATTGATGAGTGTAGATTTTCCCACATTGGATTTTCCTGCAAAAGCGATTTCTGGTTTTCCGTCTTCCGGATACTGGGCAAACCTTACACCCACCGCCGCCAATGAAGCATGATTTACTTCCATACGCTTTCTCCTTCTGCCAAAGCATTTTCCAGCACCTCATCCATTTTTTTTGCCAAAACGAATTCCATGCCTTCTTTGATTTCTTCTGGTATTTCTTCCAAATCCTTCTCATTCTCATAGGGAAGGATGATTTTAATAATACCTACTTTTTTTGCCGCCAGCACTTTTTCCTTCAATCCCCCGATGGGCAGTACCCTGCCACGGATGGTGATTTCCCCCGTCATAGCAACATCGTGACGCACCTTGACACCTGTTAGAACAGAAATCATAGCCGTTGCCATGGTGATGCCTGCGGAAGGGCCGTCTTTTGGCACAGCACCTTCGGGAATGTGGATATGGATGTCCTGTTCTTTATAGAAATTCCCATCCAGTTTGAACTGCTGGCTCTGGGAGCGGATATAACTGATGGCCGCCTTGGCAGATTCCTTCATAACCTTTCCCATATTGCCCGTAAGCTCAAATTTCCCGCTGCCCTTCATAGTATTTACTTCCACAGAAAGGGTATCGCCGCCAAACTGTGTCCATGCCAGTCCCCTTACGATGCCCACTTGCGGTGTATCATAAATTTTTTCCAGATTGAATTTTTTACTGCCAAGAATACGTTCCAGATTTTTTTCTGTCACCGTAAGGGACTTTCTTTCTCCGGATAAAATCATTTTCACAGTCTTTCGGCAAACCTCACCGATGACACGTTCCAACTGACGAACCCCAGCTTCTCTGGTATACCCGTCAATTAATGCTTCCACTGCCTTTTCGCTGAATCGTAATTGTCTGCCACGCAAGCCGTTTTTCTCTAACTGCTTCCGCACTAAATGATCCATTGCAATATTTTTCTTTTCCTCAGAAGTATAGCTGGAAAGGGTAATGATTTCCATCCTGTCCCGTAATGGTTGGGACAGGGTTTCCAAAGAGTTTGCGGTGCAGATAAAAAGCACCTTTGATAAATCATAGGGCAGTTCTATGTAATGATCCCGAAAGGCATTGTTTTGTTCCCCGTCCAAAACCTCCAACAGAGCTGCCGCAGGATCTCCGTTAAAGGATGTGCTGAGTTTGTCCACTTCATCCAGAAGCATCAGCGGATTGACTGTTTTCGCCTGTTTCATGGCGTTGATAATCCGCCCCGGCATAGCACCGATATATGTCTTTCTGTGTCCCCGAATCTCCGCTTCATCCTTGATACCACCCAAGGACATACGGACATAATTTCGGTTCAACGCTCTTGCCACAGACCTTGCAATGGAGGTCTTTCCCACACCGGGAGGACCCACCAAGCAAAGAATCGGCCCATTATTATCCTGTGTGTTCTGCCGCACCGCCAGATATTCCAAAATTCTTTCCTTTACCTTTTCCAGACCATAATGCTCCTCATCCAAAATGGCTGCCGCTTTTTTCAGGTTGCATTTTTCTTTTGTTTCTTCACTCCACGGCAAACTCAGAATGGTTTCGATATAGCTTCTGGACACATTGGATTCCGGCGAGGTTACAGGAATTTTCATCATGCGGCTGATTTCCTTTTCCACAGCTTCCTTTACATACTCCGGCGGGTTCTTCTCTTCCAGCTTAGAGCGAAATCTATCTGCATCAGCACCAATACCGTCCTTATCCCCTAGTTCTTCCTGAATAATCTTCATTTCTTCTCTAAGATAATATTCCCGCTGGGCTTGGTCAATTTTTTGTTTGACTTTCCCTTCGATTTCTTTTTTCAGCTTTAAGATTTCTACCTCTTGGCTCAAAATACGAATAATTTCTTCCAAACGCTCCACAGGATTTACCATTTCCTGTATTTTCTGTTTTTCTTGGGGATGAATGTCCAGCCCTGCCGCAATAACGTCTGCCAGTTGTCCCGGTTTGGATGCCATAATGACATTAACCATAACCTCTGATACCCCGGAATTCTGGGTTACCTTGGCATAAGCGTCAAAATATTCTGTCGCAATCTTCATCATTGCCCGCACATCGTTGCTGATTTCCCCTTCAAAATCCTGATCGATTTCCAAGACCTCTGCAAAATTGCAGTCTTTTTCATTATAAAATTCTAAAAGCTTTCCTCTCTTAATCCCCTCTACAATAACATGGGTCATATTTCCAGGCAGCTTTAATATTTGTTTTACCTTAGCCACCGTACCAATATTATACAGATCCTCTCTTTCCGGAACTGCAACCTGCGCATCCTTCTGTGCCAACAGAAAAACCGTTTCTCCCTTATCCGTAGCCCGTTCCAAAGCATCCAAGGATTTCTCTCGACCTACCGGAAAACTAATAATCATATTTGGAAACACCGTCAATCCCCGCAGAGGGATTAATGGCATACGCACACTGATTTTTTTCTCCATCTTCTCACCTCTATGTATATTTCGGAGCCGAAAACCCCGAAATCTTATTTCGTTAAAAGGTAAATTTCAACTGATGTATTATACTATAAAACACTGTCAAGGTCAAATTTTCTAACCATTCTTCACAAAAAGACCCGTTTCCGCCCTGGCAGTCATTACCTGATTATCTCCACCGTACTTTTCCGTTTCCTCAATATTTTTCGAAATAACGCCTTCTTCTGCAAAAACTTGCTCCAAAATTTCCCGTATCCTTGTCACCTTTTCCACTTTTATGCCTAGGCCTGCAAAGCTTTCCTGCCAATTTTGGGCATGGATGAACACCTTTTTCGCACCGGCTTCCTTAGCCGCCAAAAGCTTGGCTCCCACGCCACCCACAGGCAGCACCTCTCCATGAAGATTCACCTCTCCCGTCATGGCCACCTTTGGACTAATCTTTCGTAAAAATATAGCGGAATACAAAGCGCAAAAAAGTGCTGTTCCTGCCGACGGACCATCTACGGGCTGACCTCCCGGGAAATTGATGTGGATGTCAAAATCCTTCATAGAAAGCCCCGTTATCTGCTCCATGGCAGTCAATACATTTTCCACAGACCCCCAAGCACTGCTTTTCCGTCGCATGGTACTCCACTGTCCTTTTAATTCTTCCTCCTCCACAATACCCGTTACCGTTAATATACCACCTCTTTTTTCCACAGATTTCTGCGCCCATGCCTCAATGGTCAAAATCGAGCCTCTATTATCCCCAAAAACAGCCAAACCGTTCACAAGACCAATTTCATCCCCTCTTCCGATTTTTTTCACAAAACGGGGCTGGTACCTGCCTGCTGTCACCACCCATTCCAAATCCTCTTTCGTTATGCTTTTTCTTTTTTCCATCAATGCCAAAGAGGCTGCCATCTGCACCATGTTCACCACATCTCTGCCACTAGCCGCATAATTTGCAATTTTTTCACACAAACCTTTCTCACTGCAAAAGCCTGCCTGCTTTATGCTGTTTTCAGCAATTTGTACCAATGAGTCTGTCTTTAAGCCTTCAAAAAAAACTTCTGTACAGCGAGAACGCAGAGCCGATGGGATTTCCTCAGGTCTTCGTGTTGTAGCACCGATCAGACGAAAATCCGCAGGAAGTCCATTTTGAAAAATATCATGGATATGAGAAGGAATTGACATGCTGAATTCATTGTAATAAGGGCTTTGGAAGTGTACCACCCTATCCTCCAACACCTTCAAAAGCTTATTCATCTGCATAGAATGAAGTTCCCCGATTTCATCAATAAACAGCACTCCCCCGTGTGCTTGGGTGACCGCTCCCGGCTTTGGCTGTGGAATTCCTGCGGAACCATAGGCACCCGCTCCCTGATAAATGGGGTCATGTACGGAACCGATTAGGGGGTCAGCAATGCTTCGTTCATCAAAACGCAGTGTAGTAGCATCGATTTCAACAAATTTAGAATTCTTGTCAAAAGGGGATTCCTCAATTTTTTTTGCTTCTTCCAAAACAAGCCTTGCCGCCGCTGTCTTTCCCACCCCCGGCGGGCCGTAAATCAGGATATGCTGGGGATTCGCTCCACAAAGAGCCGCTCGCAAGGCCTTGATGCTTTCTTCCTGCCCGATGACAGCAGAAAGGCTTTTAGGTCTTGTCTGCTCTGCCAAAGGCGTTGTTAGATGGACAGCACGCATCTCTTTCAGTTTTTCCAGTTCCCGCGTTACCTCTGCATTCGAAATAGGCCTCACCACTCCCCTTCTTCTTAAACTGCGGTAAAAATAAACCGCCGCCACAGCAGAAAAGAATAACTGTGATACAATCAGCATGATAAAAAGAATATTCATAGGCTTCACTCCCTCATCTTTTCGTTTCTGTCTTTCAATAAAAATATCCTTCCGAAAAAAATCCCTTTCTTTCGGTGCCTTACCTATTCTTTACAGTTGTTCCATATTTATACGAAAAAAAGCCCCAAAGCGGAGCTTTCAGCATATCAAAAAATGACTCTCTCACCGCAAAAGCGCTAGGAGTTCGGCGAAACGTTTTATGTACCAATTTAAAATCAAGTTTATTCCTATTTTTTATTGCGAATATTAATATCTTTGGTATAATAAATTTGAGAAAAACATTTTTTTCGATATTTTTCCGCAAAATATATTAAGGAAAAGGAACAAAAAAATGTCAAAGCTTACTGTTTCAAGGGCATTGGAGAATCTTTAAAAGCCAATCTTGCAACGCTTCTTTGTCACCCATTTTACAACTAAATAAACAAAAGAAAGAGGTATTAACATGATTAAAGAGTTCAAAGAATTTGCATTAAAAGGAAACGTAATAGACCTTGCCGTTGGTGTCATCATCGGTGGCGCATTTGGGAAAATAGTCAGCTCATTGGTTAACGATATACTTATGCCAATACTAGGAATCCTTCTAAATGGAGTTAACTTTTCAGATTTAAAATATGTTATTACTCCTGCAAGGGGTGATATTGCCGAAGTAGCCCTTCGATACGGCGCATTTATCCAGTCAGTAATTGATTTTCTGATCATTGCTTTTTCAATTTTCCTGTTTATAAAACTACTATCCGTGAGAAAGAAAAAAGAGGCTGAAGCAGCGCCTGCACCTGCAACTCCAAGCAACGAAGAATTACTTCTCGAAGAAATTCGTGATTTACTTAAAACAAAGTAACGTAAAGCTATTATCATAAGACTTCAAAAATTTTGTAGAAAATGAACACAGACTTCCTTTCAAGCTATGATTTGGTAATAAACATTTCAAATAGAAAGGAAGTTTTTTAATGAACAGGAATATTAATAGAATGGAGAAAGGACAGATAACCCTACATTTTTCTCTGATACGAAATTATTCATGTATGTGTCCCTTAACGATTTGAAAAATTGTCTTATTATGCTGATAGGGGATAAACCCATGGCTCATCCCCTATCATAAACTAACGATTCATCGATTTGACATAAATACAAAATTTGAAAAAACCCTATTACTTCATATGGCACACCGGAACTTTTTTCGCAATCATAGAAGATCTAAAAAGAATTTGTGAATTCTTATATCCGAGGTTAATTCTGGATGGAACGAGGTTACCATCCTATTCCCCTGCTTTGCAGCTACAATATGATCATTAACTGTTGCTAATATCTCAACATTTTTTGATACACTTTCAATATAAGGCGCTCGAATGAAGGTCATAGGAACCTCACCAATTCCAGTAAATTCACCATTCGTATGGAAGCTTCCAAGCTGACGTCCATAAGCATTTCTCTTTACCTCTATATCCATTGTGCCTAAGTAAACATTGTCGTCATTTGTAATCTTTTTTGCCAGCAATATCATGCCTGCACAAGTCCCAAAAACAGGTAATCCATTCTCAATCAACTCTTTTAAAGAATCAAACATTTCAAGATCATGAATGAGCTTGCCCATTACCGTACTTTCCCCGCCGGGCAAAATCAAACCATCTATATGATAATCGGTGAAGTCAGATTTTTTTCTGATTTCAATGCAGCTTACGTCCAGCTTTTTTAAGGTATCAATATGCTCTGCAAAAGCTCCCTGTACTGCTAAAACGCCAATTATTTTTTTCATCATATCCCTCGCTCAGCCATCAACAATTTTATTTCCTGTTCATTAATTCCAACCATTGCTTCCCCTAAATTTTCGGATAACTCTGCCAAAACCTTTGCATCCTTATAGTTTGTAACTGCTTTTACGATTGCCTGTGCTCTTTTGGCAGGATCACCTGATTTGAAAATGCCTGAACCTACAAAAACGCCCTCCGCACCAAGCTGCATCATCAAAGCAGCATCCGCAGGAGTCGCAACGCCTCCGGCTGCAAAATTAACAACAGGAAGCTTGCCATTTGTGTGAACATATTTCACTAACTCATAGCTTACCTGAAGCTCTTTCGCCGCATTGAAAAGCTCGTCTTCCCTTAAACTTTGAAGCTGTCTGATTTGTTGATTAATGAGCCTTATATGGCGTACTGCTTGGACAACATCCCCTGTACCCGGCTCCCCTTTTGTACGAAACATAGATGCACCCTCGCTGATTCTCCTCAATGCTTCGCCCAAGTTTTTGGCCCCACATACGAAGGGAACCGCAAACTTTGTCTTGTCAATATGGAAGACATCGTCCGCCGGCGAAAGAACTTCGCTTTCATCAATATAGTCAATTTCAATGGCTTGCAGAATTTGTGCTTCTGCAAAATGACCAATACGCACTTTTGCCATTACCGGGATTGATACTGCCTGCTGTATGCTTTTAATCATCTTAGGGTCGCTCATTCTTGAAACGCCTCCGGCTGCACGAATATCAGCAGGTATTCTTTCTAATGCCATAACAGCACACGCACCTGCTTCCTCAGCAATTCGTGCTTGCTCAGGAGTTGTTACATCCATAATAACGCCACCCTTAAGCATTTGTGCTAAGTTTTTATTCAGTTCATATTGTGTATTCATATTGCCATCTCCTTTTATTTTGTTAACAGGTTCCTGTAATGGATATTATTATAATACAGCATTGGTATCATTATAAGTATCAGAAACTGCAAAATTAATGGTATCAGATAATTAAGAAATGGCTTCATGAATATTCTTATCTTATCTTTATATTTATCATTACCCTTGATACAAAATCACCCGTTCTTTGAGTGTGTCAATAAAGTGAACACGCTTTACTGTAGGACAAAAAGCTGATTTCCTCATACAAGGACGTAAGCCCCTAGAAATCAGCTTTTCTTTGCACTCGGGTGTAGTCAAGCACTTTTGCATATAGCAAATCCTTCCTTCGAACCTCTCCGTTTTCTTCAGAGTACAAAACAAATTTTCCCTACGTGATTCCAGTTAGGGAAACTTTTCCCAAAGCCTCTTGCTCTTTCGATGTGAATGGGCGGTTTTTTGACAGCTGTTTTAAATATACTGTACAAAATTATTCGTACCGACGTTACAACTCTAGTAGATTACGTCATTTATTTCTGATGCACAAAAAAAGAAGTAAATGAATATACTAAAATTAATTAGAATTAGGAAGCTCAGTGTGCAAGGGTGGTGTAATAAATGTTTATTTATATAGTAAAAAAAGGCGATACCATATGGAACATTGCAAACCAATACGGAGTATCTCCACAAAGAATCATTACAGATAATGGTCTGTCAGGCCCTAATAATCTGGTAATCGGACAGGCTTTAATTATATTAATTCCCGAAACAGTATATACCGTCCAGCCAAATGATACTTTAATCAAAATTGCAACGCAATATAATACAACCGTAATGGCATTAATTCAAAATAATCCTAACTTAATAACAAACCAAAATCTATATGTAGGTCAACAATTAATAATTTCTTTCAAGGGAAAAAAGTTAAGGGACATAACTGTAAACGGATATGCTTATCCTGATATAGATAAGCAAGTACTTTTAAAATCGCTTCCCTATTTAACAATGCTGACTATATTTGGTTATGGCTTTGATGAAAATGGAGAACTCATTGCTATAGACGATCAACCATTAATAAACCTTGCATTAGAATTTAAAGTTGCACCGATTATGCTTTTATCCTCAATAACAGAAACAGGTACCTTCAGCGGTGAACGAGCAAGCTATCTGTTTAATCATATAGATTTCCAAAATGCCCTTATAGATAAAATTATTGCCAAAATGAAGCAAAAAGGCTATTACGGATTAGATATCGATTTTGAATATATTAATCCAGAAGATAGCAAAGCGTACATTGATTTTCTGAAAAATATAACTGAAAAGCTGAATGCAGAAGGGTTCACTGTAAATGTGGATTTAGCACCTAAAACCTCTGCTACACAAAAGGGGTTGTTATATGAGGGACACAATTATTCTCAGATTGGTGCAATTTCCAACACCGTTCTACTCATGACTTATGAATGGGGTTATACCTATGGGCCACCTATGACTGTCGCTCCTATTAATAATGTGAGAGAAGTTATCAATTATGCTGTGACAGAAATACCGGTAAATAAGATACTTATGGGAATCCCTAACTACGGCTACGATTGGACTCTGCCTTTTGAAGAAGGAATCTCTAAAGCCACTTCCTTAGGAAATGAAGAGGCAGTACAGATTGCAGCCAACTATAGCGCAGAAATACAGTATGACGAAATTGCCCAATCACCCTATTTCAATTATTGGGATTATGACAATAAAGAGCATATTGTATGGTTTGAAGATGTTCGGAGCATTAAGGCAAAGCTTGGCATCATTATCGAATATAATCTGCTTGGGACTGGCTACTGGAATATTATGCGACCTTTTTCACAAAACTGGGCTTTACTCAATATGATGTTCAACATTACTAAAATAGTGAAATAGAATATTATAATATACTCTTGGGGACTTGGGGACTGTGAACCTTTTCCTGTAAATTCGATTTCTATGATAATTATTTAAGAGCTTGCTAGCCGTAGTTTGGCTAACAAGCCTTGATTAAACTATATTGAAAATCCGGTGGCAAATAACAAGTCTGATATTATATGTTTATAACGGCTTATACTGACTCCGCTTGTACGAGGAGAGAAGCCGAGGATCAATTACATTTCAATCTCTGTTATGGCGAGAGGTCTTCCTCTCATAAATGTTGCAGGCATTTTTCCCATTCCTTTCTTTGCGTTCTGCAAGGCAGTGCCTTTTGAAAAAAAGGGCAAAAAAAGCGGCTGTGTTTTTCAGTTACAAAAAACACAGCCGCTTAAAAGTTACCCGGCAGGGTGCATTAATTTGTTTTCGAATATATGGAAAAGAGGCCCTACTGTTTTAAAGTATGACCTCTGGATTTTCTGTTTCTATTTATAGGAAGCCCTCATTTCTTAAAATAAGGGGGTGCATCTATGAAAAACGGGAGTCTTGAACTTTTCCATTCAAAACTCCCGCAACCGCATAAACACTGGCTTTATGGGCCATGTATCTATATTGGGCAAATGGTTTGCGAGTCCCGCCGTATTAAGATATCATTCGATTTTTAAATTGAAATTTGAACTATCATTACCGGAGATTATGCGAGGCAGGGGTACGGATGTTCTATTGCTATGCCAAATTCAATAACATTTGAATAACATCTTCACTAACGAGGGTGTTATGCCACGTAAATCCACCGACCACTAAATTGTTTTGAATGAACCCCATTTTCTCATATAAATGAATGGCTCTTGTATTACTCTTCAAAACATCCAACTCAATAGAACGAAACCCAAATAGCTTAGACATTCTTATAACTTCCTGCAATGCCGTTTTGCCGATACCATGTTCTCTGTATTCTGGCAACAGTCCCATACCTAAATAACCGATAGTATCGGTTTTGGGCATTGCATCACACCAACCAACGCAAATATCTTTTTCTGCATCAATAATAAACAGATGCGGATATCCATTTTTT
The DNA here is from genome assembly GCA_964497675.1 of uncultured Candidatus Epulonipiscium sp. Lineage (GTDB taxonomy): Bacteria > Bacillota > Clostridia > Lachnospirales > Anaerotignaceae > CAZCDP01. The sequence goes on along the minus strand of CAZCDP010000012.1, from coordinate 7,680 downwards.
ATTGATTCTTTTATAAATTCTACTGTACCGTCATAAGGAAATCCTTCATTAGAGGCAAGATATTTTTTCTCTTTTGCAATAGTATCAAATGACTCCCAATAAGAACGAATGTAGCGTTCATCAGGTTTTATAAGTTTTATAGCATTCATATAACAAGCTCCTTTCAAAAATCAAATTAGATACTCAAAATAAAAGAAATAAACAAAAATGCCCTCCTCCCCGAAAATATTTCAAGGACGAGAGCGTAAAAGCTTCGTGGTACCACCTTAAATTTTCCTATATTTCACAATATAGGACTTATCTACTACGGACATATTAGTGTCGATAGTATAGCACTGTTACGGGTGCACCCGTCATAGCCTATTAAGACTATTCTTAGTCGGTACGCAGCTCCAAGATCATGTTCGGCAAACTCTGAATTACCCATTCTCAGCAACTGGGTTCTCTGTAAAATCATCATACGCTTACTCTTCTTTTCAATGCCTTTGGTTATTAAATTTTAAATATTATATAGTTTTATTAGCAAAATGTCAAATATAACAAACAACCAAGGTTATATAAATAATCTTTAGTTGCCTTATTTTATCGTAAATTAGAAAAAGTCATGTTTGAGTTCAAATCCTCATACATGACTTTAATTTGGTGCGGGTGACAGGACTTGAACCTGCACAGGGGTTACCTACAAGAACCTAAATCTTGCGTGTCTGCCAATTCCACCACACCCGCATATCTAAAATGTGTAACAAATTCACTTTTATTTTCACTCTTAAGGTGTCAAAGCCTATGTCTGCCAATTCCGCCTTATCCGTGTAAATATACATTTGATACTGTATCCATAAGATTTGATATTTAACCTTATTTTCACCTATTACTAAAATATGCAAGTCAAAATATCATTCCCAATTCAAATTAGCCTGCAGACATAATATAGTTTGCCATTTCAAATTTAATATATTATATCACATAGAACAAATATAGAAAAGTACTTATTTGAAATTTCTTTTATTACTCTATCTTAAACAAAAACAAGGCTTTCTTCCCCTCTTTTTTACCACAATTTTTTGCTGATTTTCCCCCTTCATAGGTCTGGTATCTCTCACTATCGTTTTTGTACTGAATACTTCAATCCAGGCAGTTCTTTACCTTTGTCCTCTCACTACTTATGATATTTTGTAAAAAAGCCAAATAAAAAACAAAGAAAGTCTTAAGCTGGTAGAGCCTATGCTAGTCGATAATGAAAATGTATTTACTTCATTTAAAGCGAGTCATATTGAATTGATACAATAAACCAGACAGATTTTTAAGGGCATTGGACCAACTATACTAAATTGTACAATAAATAATCGGACATAGTAAAATAAAAATAAGAATACTGTGAAAGGAGTAAAAATTATAAATCTCAAAAAAATAAACCCCTAAAGAAACATTGGTTTCTCGGGGTTTTCTAGATGCACCCTACTGGAATCGAACCAGCGGCCTTTCGGTTCGGAGCCGAACGCTCTATCCACTGAGCTAAGGGTGCAAAACGAACACTCTATATTTTACATGGAAATACATGATCTGTCAAATAAAACCTGAATCAAAACTTCGAGAATTACAATTATCTTTTATTTCGCCCCTTCTTGCTCATCAGATTCTTTTTCAAGTTCATCTTTCATTTTCTGCTCCCGTTCCTCTTTTTGTTTGCTTAAAAAATCAACAAGCATACGCTCTATTTCCTCCTCCTCTATAAAATCGATCCCATATCGATACATTTCCATCCCTCCAAAAAACTGTAAAATGGTCTATTATATCCTATGTATCAAAGGGCTCAAAGGTTCCATGCTTTTAAAATACTTCACAAAAATATGCAATAGCTAAGGCTGCCGCATCCTTTGGCAGCCTTAGCTCCTTCTTATATTACAGTTCGATTTTTAATGGTTGTAAATTCCAGATTTCTTCAGCATACTGCCGGATGGTTCTGTCACTGGAAAATTTTCCGCTTTTCGCTACATTAACAATCGTCATATTAGCCCATCTTTCTTTATCCTTGTATGCCTTGTCCACTTCTGCCTGCGCTCTTGCATAGTCTGCATAATCTTCCAAAACAAAATATTCATCTGCACGTTGGCCACAGCCGGAAAGCAAAGAATCATAAATTTCACGGAACAAATCTACATCCGAATCAAAGGTGCCATTGATGAGTTCCGTCAGAATCATTCTAATCTCTTGGTTCAAATTATAAATCGTCCATGGGTCGTAGGAATTATCTTCATATTTCGCCAAAGCCTCATCCGCTGTCATGCCAAAAATAAAGATATTATCTTTGCCCACCTCTTCAAAAATCTCTACATTTGCGCCATCCATGGTGCCGATGGTGATTGCTCCATTGAGCATAAATTTCATGTTCCCGGTACCGGAAGCCTCTTTGCCTGCCGTAGAAATCTGTTCGCTGACATCTGCGGCAGGAATGAGCTTCTCCGCCAAAGAAACACGGTAATTTTCCAAAAATACCACTTTGATTTTCCCATTGATGGAATCGTCATGGTTAATTACCTCAGCTACGCTGTTAATCAGCTTGATAATCAGCTTGGCTCGTTTGTAGCTTGCCGCCGCTTTTGCACCGAAAATAAAGGTTCTCGGCACAATATCCAGTTCAGGGTTCCTCCTTAATTTATGATAAAGCCCAATAATATGAAGTACATTCAATAACTGCCTTTTATATTCATGGAGCCGTTTAATCTGAATATCAAATATGGAATCGGGGTCGATATCAATATTCTTGTTTTCTTTGATATAGGCCGCCAGCGCCACTTTATTTTCCCGTTTAATTTCCATAAACCGTTGCTGAAATTCTTTATCCTTCGCATACGGCAGAAGTTTTTCCAGTTCTGAAAGTTCTGTTATCCACCCATCTCCGATTTTTTCCGTTACCAATTCTGCCAGCTGTTGATTGGCATGAAGAAGCCATCGTCTTTGAGTGATACCATTGGTTTTATTATTAAATTTTTCAGGATAAATTTCATAAAAATCTTTTAATTCCTGTTTTTTTAAAATTTCCGTATGAAGAGCCGCAACCCCGTTAACGGAATGGCTTCCGACAATGGCAAGATATGCCATCCTAATCTGACCATCGGCAATAATCGCCATGTTACGAATCTTTTCCGGATCATTTCCAAAACGTTCAATAAGTTCTGCACAATATCGTTTGTTTATTTCTTCCACAATCTGATAAATACGGGGCAATACTCGACTAAATAACCCCATGGGCCATTTTTCCAAAGCCTCGGACATAATGGTATGATTGGTATAGGCACAAATCCCACAGGTGATTTCCCATGCCGAGTCCCATGGCACATCATTTTCATCCACCAACACACGCATCAATTCCGCCACAGCCACAGTGGGATGGGTATCGTTTAACTGAAATGCCACCTTCTGGGGCAAAAGGCTGAAATTCGAATGTTGTTTTTTAAAACATTCCACCACTCTCTGCACCGTAGCAGAAATAAAGAAATACTGCTGTCGCAGGCGCAGTTCCTTTCCCTGCTCATGCTCATCGGCAGGATAAAGCACATCCGTAAGGGTATAGGCCAAATTTTGTTCCTCCATGGCTTTTTGATAATTCCCTTCATTAAACGATTTTAGGTCAAACTGATTTTTGGGCTTTGCCTCCCAAAGACGAAGGGTATTTACGGTGTTGTTTTTGTAACCTACAACGGGGTAATCGTAAGGTACAGCAATAACGGACTGATAATTTTCCTGAACAAAACGGTACTCTCCGTCACCCTTTGGCACCGCCCGAACATTTCCGCCAAATTTTACTTCCACAGCATATTCACTCCGTCTGACAGACCAGGGGTCTCCATTTTCCAGCCAGTTATCAGGTACCTCAACCTGATAGCCGTTTTCAATCTTCTGTTCAAAAATGCCGTAGCGGTATCGTATACCACAACCATAGGCGGGCAGTTCCAATGTGGAAAGAGAATCCAAAAAACAGGCGGCAAGACGTCCTAGCCCCCCATTGCCCAATCCCGGGTCAGGCTCTGTTTCTTCAACGATATGGTAGTCGATGCCCAGTTCCTCAAAGGCTCCCTTGATTTCATCTACCATCATCAAATTCATGATGCTGTTTCCAAAAAAACGCCCCATCAAAAATTCCATGGAAAGGTAATAGACTACCTTCGCATCCTTTTCATGATATACATCATGGGTTTTCATCCATTTATCCGTAATGACATCACGAACAGAAAAAACCGCCGCTTGATAAAGCTCCTCTTTAGACGCCGTATCAATGGTTTTTCTGTAATGATTCTTAACATTTTCTATAATCAATTCTTTGATTTCTTCTTTGCGTAACCCTGTATGCTTCATGTTCGAACCTCCCAATACTCTATGGTACCCATTTTCTTTTGTTTCTTCCAAACCATGGTAATAAACCTATTCTTACTATATCAAAGTTGAAAACACTTTGTAAACACTGGTCTGTGTAAAATTTTATTCCCAACAAGCAATTTGAGCGTATCAATGAAGTGGACAGACGGTTTTTCGACAGACTGAAATTCTTATCCGCTTTTTTACAAAATACCATAAAGCAGAACAACACCTGTAAAAAATCCTGCAAACCCACCAAGCGCCTTGCCGAAACGCTCCTTACCACAGACATAATCCGGTAAAATTCCACCGCAGGCAATGAATAAAAAAAGCCCGCCAAAAAAAGCAGCGGCGGCTAAAAGGAGCTCCTTTTCCTCTATAACCCTCATTCCATACATACGAACCCATACTGCCGCCGAAAATGCACAACAGTGCAGCCAGTTGTTATGGGATGGTTCCAAAATAAAATCTCCTATTTTCTGTTCCAATAACGCCCCGATTAACACGCCGGACAAAAGACAGCATGCCGCCATCCAGAAACAATCCCCTTCAAACGTTCTTGGCAACAGACAAAAACACAAGTAAGCCAATAACAAGCCGTCAAAAAAACGGAACAGCACATCTCCTCTATTTTCTTCCATGTAAAAAAAGAGCAACGTAACACCCCAGAAAAGTCCCGCCATACCCAGCCATATTCCCATAGCCATCACTCCCAAAAAATCCTCTTATTATTATATGAAAAAAAGAGAAAATCATGATGATGCCGCCTTTGTGTAAGTACTACGCCCTAGAAAGAAGCGTTTCTTTACTCTTGAGGCAAAGTCAAGCACTTTTTCCAATAACAAAGCCGTCCTTCGGACATCCCCGTTTTCTTCGGTGTACCAAGTAAATCCGCCTAGGGTGATTCCAGTCGTAGAAACTTTTCCCCCCAGCCACTTGCTCTTTTGAGATGAAAGGATGGCTTTTCAACAGTCTGACTAACGTAAGCTTGTACTCCCATTAAAAGCAAAAAGCCGACCCCTTTTGGAATCAGCTTTGCTGTAATATTGGTAAAAAAATAATTTTTTCTAAAAACCCGAATGCCTCTTTTCCAAGGTTTCTGCATAAACCTCAGCCTAATTCTCGTTATCCGCCGGAACAAGGGTGTCTATTTGCTCGCACAGATTAAACTGACTGATCAAGTCATTCATCATCTTCGCCTGTGCTGAGAGTTCTTCGCTGGCAGCAGCTGATTCCTCACTTGTTGCAGAATTTGTTTGTACAACGGATGAAATCTGTTCCAGCCCTAAACCAATTTGAGAAATGGAAATAGACTGTTCTTGTGAAGCCCCAGAGATTTTCTCAATCATTTCAGATATTTTATCTGCACCATGCACCACTTGATGTAGGGACTTTGCTGTCTGCTCTGCTAATTCGTAGCCGTTTTGGACTGCCTGTACAGAACTTTCAATCAGAAGCGTGGTATTTTTTGCCGATTCTGAGGATTTACTTGCAAGATTTCGTACCTCATCGGCTACAACAGCAAAGCCTTTACCGGCGTTGCCTGCTCTTGCAGCTTCCACTGCGGCATTCAATGCAAGGATATTAGTCTGGAAAGCTATGTCTTCAATGGATTTAATAATTTTTACTATTTCTTCGGATTTACTTCTAATTTCTTCCATTGCAGACAACATTTCCGTCATTTGTTGGTTGCTCTGAGTGACCTCTATCCCCAGCTGTTGCACTGATTCATTGGCTGTCTGTGCATTTTGTGCATTGGCCGCTACGCTAGTTGTAACTTCTGTGATACTGGCAGATAATTCCTGCACACTGCTTGACTGCTCAGCAGCCCCTTGTGCCAAGGCCTGTGCGGCTGAGGATACCTGATTAGAACCACTTGCTACTTGATCAGAGGATTGGTCTATCTGAAGCAGGGTGGAAGACATTGTTTCTATAAAATGTGTAATTGAATTTTCAATATTTTTGAAATCTCCAATAAATGGTTGTGAAAAGGTAATATCAAAATTTCCTTGTGCCAATTCCATCATAATTCTATCAATATCATCCACATACAAAGACAGATTTTTTATCATTTGACGCATACTATCTGCCAATCGTCCAAGCTCATCATCGCTTTCATGTTGGACATCTATATGCAAAATACCATCCGCTATTTGTTGCATACCATAGTCGATATCTTTCACCGGAGCGAGATACCGACGAATCCGAGCTGCTAGTAAAAAAGCAAAAATGAGCATTGCAACAAATTGAATCATCATTACTAAAACCGTAGCAATATTACTGCTTCTATAAAATTCACTTTTGTCAATCCCTGTAGACAGCTTCCATCCTAGGTTCGGCTCCTTTTCTATCAAACCTATTCTTTGGCTTCCTGAAAAATCGTATGTAATTAACTCATTGCTTGCTTCATTCATTTCTTTTATAAAATCAGCATCTAAAGAGCCGACTTCAGAAATATCTTTCCCCGAAAATTCTGGATTGCCGCAGGCAACGATTTTGTTATTTGAATCCACTAACAAACTCTTGCCGGTTTTTCCAAATTGATTCTCTAAAAGCAAATTCTCCATACTTTCAGTGCTAATATCAAGACCTATCAATCCAATGACATTTGTATTTGCCTTATTATAAACGGGGGCGGAAATTGTTATACACATTTCTCCTGTAGATGCATCTACATATGGTTCTGATACCACAACTTTTTTATCTGTGACAGCACTATAATATGGGCGTTCTTTCAAAGAAAGGTTTGATGGAAGATTTATCTTTAAATCATCAACATAAGTATCTTCTGCCACACTACCGACATACAATAAATTTATGTCGTTCTGAAAATTAGATTTTATGTGAACTAAGCTATCGATAATACCCGGATAGTTAACATGATTTTTCATAGGAGTGTCTTTATTCGTATTTTCTAATAAAGATATTACTTCACCATTTTGGGATAAAGTCAAGGCGACTGATACATATTTATCAATATAACTGTCTACTGAAGAAAAAATTGTGGTCGTAACTTGATGCATACGTTCGGCTTCTTTTCGTTCCATCAAGCCTCGGACAGTAATGCCAATGACACCTATTCCCAATATAATAAAAATAAACGTGGAAATAATTATTAATCGGGTTATTTTACCAGAAATACTTTTTTTTGCCTTATCAGTTATTCGTTCTGAATTCAATGCAGTACCCTCCCTAAATAAAAGTTATTTGCCCTTATCCTATTATAATGCTTTTTCTTTCATATTTTGATTATAATGGACAATATAGGAAAAATCAACTTATATCCCATAGACAGTTCGTCTTTTTCACGAAACAATAGAACACTCC
>CAZCDP010000011.1:0-20367 GCA_964497675.1 uncultured Candidatus Epulonipiscium sp. | reverse complement strand
GGAACTTAGGTTTGTTAATATCCTCGGAAAACGTAGTTTTCCGTAAAAGTTCTTTGCCCCTCTTTCTTTTAAGAAAGAGGGTGGAGTTTGAGGCAAGGCCTCAAGGTCTTGTCTTTTGTCTTTTGAGGTCTTGTCTTTTGAGGTCTTGCCTTTTCTGTAATGGTTTTGAAAAAGAATTGTCCCTCTATTTTTTCCCTGTGTGGTATAATAGAAGCATTAGATTTTGATAAAGGAGAGAAGAATAGATGGCAGACCAATTTTTTAGAAAGAATAGAAAAAAACTTTTTGATAAATTAGAGGAAAACGCTGTTGCTGTGCTTTTTGCAGGACAGGCACCTTATAAAAGAGGGGACGAGCTGTATCCCTTTTCCCCTGACCGTAATTTTTATTATGTGACGGGCATGGAACGAGAAAAATTTGTACTGCTTTTGGGCAAGATAGGTGATGCCCAAACAGCTACGTTATATATTGAACGGGATAACGGCTATTTGGCAAAATGGGTAGGCGCAACCATGACGGCGGCAGAAGCAGAGGAAATTTCCGGTATTACCAACATCAAATATATTGACGAATTTACAGGTGATTTGGCTTCCTATGTATTCAAAAATAATGTTCAAGCCCTTTATCTGGACTTGGAAAAGAGGGATTGGGCAGGCGCGTTATCACAGTCCTTGACCTTTGCCACAGAATTTCAAAAAAAATATCCCTCTGTGGAAATTAGGGATTTGTACCATATCTTTGCAGAACTGCGGGAAGTGAAAGAGGAATATGAACTGGCGCTTATGCGTAAGGCTATCGATATTACCCGTCTGGGGATAGAGGAAATGATGCACCACGCAAAAGGCGGCATGATGGAATATGAAATAGAGGCATATTTCGATTTTGTATTGACGAAAAACGGCGTTCGTCAAAAGGCATTCCAGACTATTGCGGCGGCAGGAAAAAATGGAACAGTTCTTCATTACAGTAAAAATACAGGAAAAACCAAAGACGGTGACCTTATACTCATTGACGCAGGGGCGCAAGTAGGTTGGTATAATGGGGATATTTCCAGAACATTTCCGGTGAATGGCAAATTTACAGAACGTCAGAAACTGGTTTACAATATTGTGTTGGAAGGACAGCAAAAGGTCATCGATGCCATTGCCCCCGACGTACCTTTTTCCAGTCTGAATGAATTGCTAAAAGAACATTATTTTGAAGAACTGAAAAAGATTGGCCTTGTAGAGAAAAAAGAAGATGTGGCAAACTATTATTATCATGGTGTCAGTCACTATCTTGGAGCGGAAACCCATGACATTGGGCGGTATGTAGAAAAAAATCTGAAACCGGGCATGGTACTGACGGTGGAGCCGGGGCTGTATATCGAGGAATGGGGAATCGGTATTCGTATTGAGGATGATGTGTTGGTGACAGAGAAGGGACGGGAAGTTCTTTCCAAAGCTATGATAAAAACAGTGGAGGAAATCGAGGCCTTTATGGCAAAGGGTGAATAAGGAATGGCAGAAAAATTTACGGAGTCAGACCTTTATCGCCCAATTTGTGATTTTTTGGAAGCAGAAGGCTTTGCGGTGCGGGGTGAGGTAAAGGACTGCGATATGGCGGCAGTGAAAGGGGACAGGCTCCTTATTGTAGAACTGAAAAAAAGCTTTAATCTGAAACTGGTTTATCAGGCTTTGGATAGACAGGCCTTGGCAAAAGAGGTTTTTGTGGCGATTCCTCGGCCTGCAAAGGGGCAGAACAGCAGGGAATGGAAGAGTATGCTGAAACTCTTAAAACGGCTGGAACTGGGGCTTATCACTGTGGCTCTGGACAGCCCCGTTCAAACGGTGGATGTACTATTGGAGCCGTCCGACAGCTTGGCGTGGAAGAACCGAAAAAAAACTGCCGCACTGAAACAGGAAATAGAGGGACGTGCCGCTGATTTTAATACAGGAGGCATTACCCGTCGAAAAATAGTGACCGCTTATCGGGAAAAATCTGTGGAGCTATGCTGTATTTTAGAGGGTAAGGGGCAGGTATCTTATCAAGAACTGCGGGAACTGGGGCTTTTGGAAAAACAGATTAAAATACTGGGCTCGAACTTTTATGGGTGGTTCCAAAGAGTGAAAAGGGGCATATACTGTTTGTCAGAAGAGGGAAAGAAAGTAATGTCGGATAAAGAAATGGAAGAAATTACTTTTTATTACCGCAATAAATGGAAATAAGAGGGATTTATTTCTTGAAAGGAGAAAAAACATGAATGTATTGGGAAATATACTATGGCTTGTTTTTGGCGGTTTTTTTTCTGCCGTTGGTTGGTTTCTGGCAGGAATTTTCTGTTGCATCACAATCATTGGTATTCCCGTGGGGGTACAATGCCTGAAATTTGCGACATTGGTGCTATCACCTTTTGGAAAAAGGGTGGATTATGGGAGTGTATCCTCCGGTTCTGTTTTGCTCAATATCATCTGGCTTTTGTTCTGTGGCTGGGAACTGGCAGTCAGCTCTGTTGTTTTTGGAGTAATTTGCTGTATTACCATCATCGGGATTCCCTTTGGGTTACAGCATTTTAAATTCGCTATGTTGGCATTGATGCCCTTTGGAACAGAAATCAGATAACGGAAAAAAAACCGCAGGATAAGTCTAGTCTTTTTCCAGCGGTTTTTATAATTATTTATTACGGATACAATCAGGGCATTTTCCATAAAAAATCAACTGTTCTGTTTCCAGTTGAAAATCGGTAAGGTCGGCAATTTTTTCTCTAATGTTACAGTAATCGTCCAGTTTTAAATCAAATACCCTACCGCAACTTGTACATACGATATGAGGATGACATTCTACAAAAGCATCATAACGGGAGCTGGCCTCACCTACATTAAGCTCTTGGATCAGACCGGTTGCTTTGAAAAAATCCAGCGTTTTATACACCGTGGCAAGGCTCATGGTGGGATTGGTCGGTTGCAGTGCTTTGTAAATAATTTCAGCATTGGGATGTTCGTCCGTATGTACCAGCATAGCATAGATAGCAATACGTTGGGGCGTAACTTTTAATCCTTTTGCTCTTAAAATTTGTGCGATGTTCTTCATAAAAAAACCCCTTAATGATAATTATTGTTATTTAATAGTAATGCAAAAAGAATAATACGTCAATAGTAAATCATGTAAAAATGGCAGAAAACAGTGGTTTATTAGGCAAACAGCGTTGTCTTTTCAAAATCCCTGTGATAAAATAGAAATGTTATGAAAAAGACTGGGGGGAAACATATGAATATTGTATTATTGGAGCCGGAAATACCCCAGAATGCGGGGAATATCGCCAGAACCTGTGCAGTGACACAATCGACACTGCATCTCATCAAGCCTTTGGGCTTTTCTGTGGAAGATAAATATTTAAAACGAGCGGGGTTGGATTACTGGAATTTACTGGATATTCGATATTATGAAAATTTTCAGGATTTTCGGAAAAAGAATCCCCATGGGAAGCTGTTTATGGCTACAACAAAATCAAAACAAGTTTATACGGAAGTGGCCTACGGAAAAGACGATTATATCGTATTTGGTAAGGAAAGCGCAGGGATACCGGAGGAAATTTTGATGGAGTACCGGGAAACCTCGGTGCGGATTCCTATGTTTGACGAAGCCAGAAGCTTGAATCTATCCAATTCTGTTGCCATTATCATATACGAAGCATTACGTCAGCAGAATTTCGGCGGATTATTAAAAGAAGGCCAGCTTCATCATCATCAATGGTAAATAATAAGAAAAAAGAAGGGCAGGTACAACATTTTAAAATGCGATACCTGTCCTTTTTTAGGTATAATCTCTTGGGTTTTGGTGAATGCCATTTAATATGACTTCATAGTGAACGTGAACACCGGTGGAGTTCCCTGTGGAGCCTGCAAAAGCGATGGTGTCGCCTTTTTTTACGTTGTCACCAACAGAGCAGTTTAGGCTTGCGTTATGGGCATAGAGGGTATGGAATCCACTGCCATGGTCTATTTTCACATAATATCCATATCCGGAGTGGAACGTTGCTTCCACAACGGTTCCGTCAGCTGTGGCCTGAACAGAATTGTTAAGGGAAGTGGCAACGTCCATGCCTTTATGAACCCGTCCGTCGCTGATGGAGGGGTCGCCTAAAGGGTTGAATTCTGATGATACATAGCCGGAACAGGGGAAACCGCTGGGTGCGCTGGTAATAGCGGAAAGAGTTTCTGTTACGTTATCGGCTACATCCACGAAGGAGATGCCTTCCAAATCCACTTGCTGATTGAGCTTGTCCAACTCAGTGGAAAGCGTGGCTAGTCTGGAATAGGAGGTATGGACGATGGAGGTAAAGATGGGAGCATCCGACCGTGCATCTTGTATACTTGCCGCCATAGTGGAACAGACGGTTGACGTAGAATTGCCGTTTTGGCTCAAGTCTTGCAGTTTGTCGTTTAAAGATTCCTTCACTTTTTCCAATTCTACCATTTTATTTTCGATTTCTGCTGCTTTATTTTGAAGTTCTGTGATATTTTCGTGATATTCTGTATTTTCTGTTTCCAAACGAGTCGCTTTTTCTTCCAACTGTTTTTTTGTTTTTGTGACTTCTTGCAGTTGTTGGGCATAAGCTTTTAGATCCTTTTTTGCAGAGAAGTAGGAACCCAGAGAGAAAACGCTGCCTGCGATTACGATTGCTGCTGCAAGGCAGAGAATCAATGTATGCTGTTTTTTCAAAATAAAAGATTTTGTCTGTTCTCCTAAGGAAAAATGCAGCGTTAAAAGCAGCTTTTTCTTTTTCAGCTCAGAAAAGAATGTCTTTTTTTCTTTCATAAAATCACCTTTCTTGTTTATTTACCAAAAACATTATAATAGGAAAAGAATAGTTTGTAAACAATTATTTAATATTGTTCACAGTTATTTAATAACTGGGCAAAGTTCTTCCTAAAAAGGCAGAGCCGTGGTATAATTTAATATTGAGTCAGGCTCTATTTTTGGGAAACAGATAGAAAAAAAGGAGGGATGTTTATGCTGAAAAAAATCATGACTTTTTGGAGAACAGGCAGAACGGGGATTTCTTTGGTCAACAAAGCAAGAATATTTGGGATTTGGAAGAATGTCGGTAAGCCAAGGGGAAAGAAAGCAGCATTTCATGCCTTTGAAAAAGAGTGCAAAAGACTCAAAAGAGCAAGGAGGATTGCTGTTTTCAGGCGTTTTGTCCGAACAGCGGCAAAGGAAACAAAATTTGTGGGACGTGTTATCTCGATGTTGAGAAAGAGATATTATTAAAAAGGAGGAAAGGGTATGTCAGAGGAAAATAAGGATGAGATGGAAAGATTGGATGACTGCAAAAGGGAGGAGCAGTTCCCCCCTATGGAACCGAAAATAGAACAGGAAAAACAGTTCAGCGAGGGAAACGAAGAAATGCAGGAAACGGAACAGACGGAGGCTTTAAAGGAAACGACTGAATCCGAGAATGGGAACACCGATGCGGAAAACGGGGAAGAAGGTTTTGCTAAACCGATAGCCCCGAAAGAAGCAGGGGCGAAGGAAAAACCTGTAAAGGGCATGATGATTGGCTTGATTATTATTGTCATCGGGCTTCTTGTATGTTGGAAGGGCAGTCTTTTTTCTGCCGACAAAAAAGCGGATTTGCCCATAGCCTATGCCAAGGATAATGCACTATATATGGATGACTTAAAAAATGAGCCTTATAAAGTGGCAGACGGTATTTCTTCCGGCGGCAACTACAACTATTATTATACAGCATGGGGCGTAAATCCTTCTGAGGATGGCAAGGTAGCTTATTACATCAAAGATGTCAAAACAGACGGAACTTTTGATTTATACAAAAAAAGCACAGATGCCAAAAGTCAGGATAATGAGTTGGTGGGTAAAGGTGTAGCATCCTATCGTATCAGCAAGGACGGCAGTGTTTGTGCTTATGTGAAGCTGGACGAGGAAAAGGGTGCTGTATTATATGCAAACAGCGGAAAAGGGGAAATTCTCCTGGCGGAAGGTATCGTCATGGATGAGAAGGCATATGACCTCGACAAGGACGGCAGTTTTGTAATATTTGGGAAAGAAACTACAGAAGGCAAGATGGAATTATGTAGTGCCGCAACTTCGGGAGGGGAAGTTAAAACCCTTACGAAATCCTTGGCGCAGTATATTCTGGCGGCAGAAACAGGAAAGGTTTATTTTGTAGGAGAAAAGGCGGGCAGCTACGACATTTATGAATATACCTTTGGCAGTGAGCCAAAGTTGATTGCAAACAAAGTGACAGCTATGGAGCTGATGGGGAATGGCAAAGAGCTGTTTTATTGTACCCAGAGCGCTGAAACCATAAAAACCAGTGATATTATCGAGGATGATTTGGCAAAGAAAGATGCCGCTGTAAAAAAACCAGATGCTGATAATGGTACAGAGGGAAACAAGGCGGATTACGATAAGGCTATGGAAGAATACAATGCAAAGGCAACTCGGGATACCATGCGAAGTGCATTGAAAGAGGATACCATGGAAAGCCCTTTGCAGACTTGTTATATCTGGTCTGACGGAAAAGCTGTGGAAGTGGGCAAAGATTTGTTAAATGCTAAGGCTGTGGAGGACAAAAACGACTATGTGCTGATTAGTAAGATAGATACCTCTCATGTGGAAAAAATTAAGCTTTCCGCAGTACATTCTATTGATGAGGCGAAATATATGTATTTTATGAGCCTTTCCCAAGCACCAAAAAGCCTTCATCTTTTGAAAGTAGGGAAAAAGGCCGCAGAACTGGAACGGGTCAATATGGTTTCCGACAGCCTTTCGATTGCCCCGGAACAAAACAGGATTGTATTCACTGAAGTAGATACCATCACAGGCGGTACAAAGCTGGTAACAGCAGCATTAGGCGGTGACGGTAGGGTTTCCGATTATGCCGATGTAGCAGCCAATGCGGAAAAGGCTGTTTTCTGCGGGAAAGGGGACAGCTTGGTTTACCTGACGGAGTATAACAATGGTATGGGCAAGCTCAATGTATTTTCTGGAAAAGAAGCAGTGGTGCTTTCCGAAAAAGTGAGTGGCTATAGAGTTTCCGAAGACAGCAATGCCGTTTATTATATCTGTGATACGAATATGAACACAGAAAACGGCAGCTTGAAAATGTTTGCCGATGGGAAAACAACGGATTTGGACAGCGATGTATTTGCCATGCAGTATAAGGGCAATGGAAAACTGGTCTATATGAAAAATTATGATATTGCTTCCGGTAAGGGGGATTTATATTATTGGAACGGCAGGGAAACAAGACTGATTGATAAAGGCGTTTCCTCCATATTTATTTATTAAAAGGGTGAGTGCTATGATTTATGAAAGCAATTCGGCAGAGGAAACAAGACAGCTGGGATATTCCATGGGCGAGAAAGCCAAAGCGGGGGATATTTTCTGCCTGAGCGGTGACTTAGGCGCAGGAAAAACTGTGTTCACCAAGGGATTTGCCAAAGGGCTGGGGGTAGAGGAGCTTGTCACCAGCCCCACCTTTACCATTATCAATGAATATGAAGGACGGCTTCCTCTATATCATTTTGATGTATACCGAATTTCTTGTTTGGAAGAAATGGATGACACAGGCTATGAGGAATATTTTTTCGGACAGGGTGTTTGCCTCGTGGAATGGGCAGAGATGGTAGGGGAGCTGATTCCCGAAGATGCGGTGTGGATTACCGTGGAAAAGGATTACACCAAAAGTGAGGATTACCGAAAAATAACGGTGAAACAAAAGGGAGAGGAATAAACGGAATGAAACTATTAGCCATTGATACCTCGGGGCAGGCGGCTTGTGCCGCATTGACGGAGGATGATAAACTGATTGCAGAATATACTGTGAATTACAAAATGACCCACTCTCAGACAATTATGCCCATGATTGGTGAAATCGTAAAAATGACAAAGCTGAATCTGGAAGAAGTGGATTATATCGCCTGTGCCGCAGGACCTGGGTCTTTTACAGGGCTTCGTATTGGTGCGGCAACAGCAAAAGGGCTGGCTCATGGGCTGGGCATTCCCATCGTTCCCGTTCCCACATTGGATGCATTGGCATATAATATCTTTGATACCGATAAAATTATCTGCCCGATTATGGATGCAAGAAGACAGCAGGTTTATACTGCTTTTTATGAGTGGGAGGACGGAAAACTATCCTGTATCACAAAACACAGCGCCGAAGCCATTGAAGATGTGATTTCTATGGCGGAAGGCTTTGAACGGGAAGTAGTCTTTTTGGGTGACGGGGTACCGGTACATCGGGAAAGGCTGATGCAAAATCCGGATTTTATACTGGCACCTGCCAGCTGCAATATACAGAGAGCAGCTTGCGTAGCGGCTCTTGGGGCAGAATTGGTGAAGGAAGGAAAAGCGATTCCGGGAAAGGGTTTTGCACCTTTTTATTTGAGAAAATCACAGGCGGAGCGGGAACTGGAAGAAAAAAGTGCCGCCGGGAGGAACAAAAATGTTTGAAATTATTCCCATGACAGAAGAACATATTGACGGTGTACTGCAAGTAGAGGAATCCTGTTTTTCAACACCATGGACCAAACAGGATTTTGAACGGGAGATTCATGAAAACAATATGGCCATTTACCGTGTGGCAGTGCTGGACGGAAAGGTCATAGGGTATGCGGGTATGTGGCACGTGGTGACGGAAGGGCATATCACCAACGTAGCAGTACTTTGGGAATACCGCCGTCAGGGCATTGGCGATGCACTGATGAAAGAGATTTTGGAAATCGCCAAGGAGAAGGAAATGATAGGTATTACACTGGAAGTGCGGATTAGTAATATGGCGGCCCAGAGGCTTTATACGAAATATGGGTTCCGACCGGAAGGGTTTCGAAAACGGTATTATCTTGATACCAATGAGGATGCAGTTATTATGTGGAAATACTTTCCCATCTATGAGGACTACGAGAGTACGCTAAAATAGAATGTAGAAGGAGGCTGAAGAAATGCCCCAGGTTAAGGAGTTACATTATACAGAACTGAAAAACGGCTGTGACCCTAAAGTATTTCCCTTTCAGACAACAGAGGGGGTTTCTCCCTTGGAGGGAGGAATCATTGGACAGGAAAGAGCGGTAAAAGCTTTCGATTTTGGTTTGATGGTAAAAATGAAGGGCTACAATATTTTTATGTCCGGTCCTTCCGGCACAGGGAAAACAACCTATGCCAAGGCAAGCACCCAGCGGCTGGCGGCGAAGGAGCCGGTGCCTTATGACTGGTGCTATGTTTATAATTTTCAGAACCCCAGAAGCCCTTTGGCACTTCGGTTCGCACCGGGCTTGGGCAAACAGTTTTGCGATGATATGAGCGAGCTGGTACAATTATTTAAAACGGAGATTCAGAAAGCATTTCGTTCCGAGGACTATGAAAAGCAGAAAAGCGAGCTCTTGAAATCCTTTGAGGAAAAACGGGATGATTTTATGAAGACTATGTCTAATATGGCAAAGGAACAGGGCTTTCAGGTGAAGTCTACCAATTCCGGTATTTATTTTATGCCTGTCGTGGAGGGGAAAACCATAAACGAGGAGGAATATGAAAAACTGGAGGAGGACGACAAGGCACGTATCGACGGTGCTTCCGATATCGTACAGGAAAAAGCAGCTGCCATGCTGCGGGACATTCGGGATTTGGAAAAAGAATCGAAAAAGTGTATTGACGATTTGGATTATAAGGTAGGGATGTTCGCCATCGGCCACCATGTTAACTCTGTACAGGAAAAATATAAGGACTATTCCAGAGTCATTCAGTATATTAGTGATGTGCAGGAGGATGTCCTGGAAAACATTGATGAATTTTTTGAAGATGAAGAGGATACGGACGAAGGTTTATCAGCACTTTTGCCTATGCTGTCCAAAAAACAAAATGAAGATGTTACGCTGAAATATAAGGTGAACCTGATTGTAGACCATTCCAAAACCCAAGGTGCACCTGTAGTGGTTCATTTTAACCCAACCTATTATAATTTGATGGGTGAGATAGAATATGACAGCGAATTTGGAAATTTGACCACTGACTTTATGAAAATTAAAGGCGGTCTTTTTCATAAGGCAAACGGCGGCTATCTCATTGTACAGGCGCAGGATATTCTTTCCAGCCCCCAGTCATGGGAGGCGATTCGCCGTGTCATCAAGACAAAAGAAATTTCCATGGATGCCCTGCGGGAGCAGATGGGAGCCGTTGTGGCCCCCACCCTAAGACCAGAGCCGATTCCCGCAGATTTGAAGGTCATTATGATTGGAAGCAGTTACTACTATGAGGTTTTGAGTGCCTATGATGATGAATTTGATAAATTTTTCAAAATTAGGGCGGATTTTGATTATGAAATGACCCGTAATGATGGCAATGTACTGCAACTGGCACAGTTTATCGCCGCCTTTGTTAAGAGGGAAAAAACGGCGGAATTTGATGCCAGTGCTGTCTGTTCCATTGTCGAATACTCCTCCCGTGTGGCGGAACGTCAAGATAAGTTGACGACCCGTTTTAATCATCTGGCAGAGATTTTGGGGGAAGCCGCTACATGGGCGGGAATACAGGGGGATACCCTCATCACATCAGAACACGTGAAAAAGGCTATTTATGAAAAGGAACAGCGTCTTCGGATGTATGAAGAAAAGCTGAGCGAAATGCTGGATGAAAAGGTGATTATGATTGACACCAAAGGGAAGGAAATCGGCCAGATTAATGGTTTGGCTGTGCTGGACATGGGCAGCTATGCCTTTGGCAATCCTTCTCGTATCACAGCTACTACGTACATGGGAAAATCAGGAATCGTGAATATTGAAAAAGAGGCACGCCTTAGCGGTCAGACTCATGATAAGGGTGTGCAGATTATTACAGGGTTTTTAGG
The DNA here is from genome assembly GCA_964497675.1 of uncultured Candidatus Epulonipiscium sp. Lineage (GTDB taxonomy): Bacteria > Bacillota > Clostridia > Lachnospirales > Anaerotignaceae > CAZCDP01. Next base: position 9,518 of record CAZCDP010000011.1, on the reverse strand, counting down.
TCAGACCTATGCCCAGGAGTTTCCTTTATCCCTCTCTTGCCGTGTCTGCTTCGAGCAAAATTATAACGGCATAGATGGTGACAGTGCTTCTAGTACGGAGTTATACTGTATTCTTTCCAGTTTGGCGGAAGTACCTATTCGCCAAGATTTGGCGGTAACGGGCTCTATCAACCAGAGGGGCGAGATACAGGCGATTGGGGGCGTGACCTACAAAATCGAAGGATTCTTTGATTTATGTAAAAAACGCGGGCTTACAGGCACCCAAGGCGTTGTCATCCCCGTTTCCAATATAAAGGATTTGGTATTAAAAGATGAAGTGGTGGAAGCGGTAAAAAATGGCAGCTTCCATATTTATCCTGTTTCTACCCTGGATGAGGGCATTGAGTTATTGCTGGAAATGCCGGCAGGGGAAAAAGACAAAAACGGAAAATTCCCTGCAAACAGCGTCCATGGCAAGGTTATGAAAAAGCTGCGTGATTATTATAAAAGAGTGGCGACAGAAACGCCAAGAAGATAAAAACGAAAAACCCATTGTCAGGAATCATTGGCAATGGGTTTTTTATATATTTTTCTAATTTTTTTTATTAAAATACAAGCAGAATAATGAGATATATGGTATTATAGGGATTAACTTTTATGTAAAAGGCGTAGAAACCTTTCATTAAACTCCTAATAAAAGGCTTACGTTTAAATTTTTAACAGGAAGTCATTAAAAGAAAACAGGAAATGGGAAAAGCGGAAGTATAACGGTAGGCAGACGGATGTTGTTTGCAGATAAAAACAAAAAATTGGAGGGAATACCATGTCACATATAGAAGAAATTGTAAAATTCAATCGGAGTTTCGTAGAAAACAATCAGCACGAAAGCTATATATCAACAAAATATCCAAACAAAAAAGTCGCCATACTTTCTTGTATGGATACACGTCTTACGGAGTTATTGCCGGCGGCGCTGAACTTAAAAAACGGAGATGCCAAAATCATCAAAAATGCGGGCGGAATCATAACCCATCCTTTTGGCAGTGTAATGCTTAGTTTATTGGTTTCCATCTATGAATTGGATGTGGAAGAAATCATGGTGATTGGCCATTATGACTGCGGTATGGAAGGGCTGGAAGCGGATAAAATGATACAAAAAATGCTGGACAGGAAAATTAGTCAGGAAAAACTTGATATGATAAAATACTGCGGTATCGATATTAAGAAATGGCTGAAAGGCTTTGATGATGTGGGAACTTCTGTATTGGATAATGTGAATATCATCAAAAATCATCCGCTGGTGCCTGAAGATGTGACGGTTTGCGGGTTTATTATGGACCCCAAGACGGGTAAATTGACAGCAGTGTAATATCATATTTTTTGCAACAAAGAAAGCCTTGTATTTCTTTCTCATGGAAGATACAGGGCTTTTTGCTTGCACTTATTGCTCAAATTGTGATTGGTTAAGGTATAAATATATTTCTTCAAGCTATTTATAAAAGGTTTCAAATCCATTATTAATGATGGTGCTTCCTTTTGGAACTTGAAATGCAATTAGAAGTATATTCAAAAAGTCTACGCATGAACCCATAGCATTGAATAAACATAAAAACATGGTATATCCATTCAGTAATCCAAAAGAATTCAAAACAAAGGGCAGTAGAAAAGAAAGTATGACACAGGGCATCATAGAGATGATGATAAAGCGGCTTTTTTTGAGGGCCTCTGCTGTGCATACGAAGCCAAACAAGCCGTTTAATCCCCAAAATGTTTTATCAGAGGAGATAAAGTGTGGGATAAATAGTGCGTGGATGAATTCATGTAATGCCATAAAGGCTAGTATGGCTATGATATACAGTATCGTAAATAGATTTAAGGTAAGGGTAAATGTAAGGGAATCTTTTTGCAAAAAATGAAATATAGATGGATTTAGAAAAAATGTAATCAATAGAACGATTCCCCCAAGCAAAAAAGCAAAAGGCATGGAGTATAAAGTGGCAAGAGCAATATTTGATGGTTCTTTTATTTTGTTCCAACCGTTGTTCAGCAAATCCTTGCTGAATTCCATATCGGTGGATGGCATTTTCTGAACATATTTCATGGACTTTTTCACCTCGTTATCGAAAGGATTGGAATTCATATTTTAACATATTTGACCTGGAAAGTGAACGGAATATGCAGATATTTTAGAAAAATGGTAGCTTTGGGAAACAAAAAAAGACTGTAAAAACAGTCTTTAATGTTTAAGAATTTAAGCTAAACAAACATTTGTAGCCTGTAAGCCTTTAGCACCCTGCGTGATGTCAAAAGTAACATTTTGACCTTCATCAAGTGTCTTGTAGCCATCAGTAGCAATGCCTGAAAAATGAACGAATAAATCTTCATCATTTGCACTGTTTGTAATAAATCCAAATCCTTTTTCTGCGTTAAACCATTTAACTGTACCTTTATTCATGAAAGATACCTCCTAATAAATTATTATATTTTAAGGTAAAAATAAAAAATCACATACTTTTGAAAATCATAATAGTATCATAATGACTTACAAAAATATGTGAATCAAAACCTATATCTAAAATATTAAATTAATTGTAACACGGGTTTATGATTATGTCAAGGGTTTTGTTTTAGACGAAAAGCGTGAGGGATGTAATTGCAGATAAGGCGGCACAACAGGCTATCAAAAAGATATTAACTATAGTGTTGGCACCTTTTTGCATATTAACTTCATTACAGCAAATAATACTTTTGAGGTGATATGTTTGAAAGAAATTCAGAAACAGCAGGAACAAAGGGAAAAGAACAAATTCAATAACCAAACCAATGCAACAAAAGTAGAAAACCAAAATCAGGCACACAATTCGAAAAAAGAGGGATTGGGGACAAATACCAAGAGATAATAGAGAGCCTTGTAGAGATGCAGGGCTTATTCCTACTAAAAAGAAAGGTGAGAAACATTTTTCTGTTTTTTTCAGTATGAAAGAAAGACGTTTGACCAAGGGAATTTAGTAATAAAGTATGTACAAATATTTCCTAAAAAGGTAAAATAGAGAAGTAGGGAATGAGGGTGCCCGTAATAAGGTAAACAATCCAAGGGGGAGATGTGTGTGAATACTAAATATGTTGTTATCATACAGTGTGATATTGCACATAGAAGATGTAGTGGGTTTGCGTGTACAAATGCTTTTTACAATAAGGATGAAGTCTTTAAAGATTATGATGATGCTACAAGATATATTTCTTTTACTTGTGGCGGATGTTGCGGAAAGGGAGTTGCTTCTAAATTGGAGCACTTTTCGAAAAAAATATATAAAAAAAATAATATTAGCAAAGATGAAGTTTTCGTACACTTATCATCTTGTATGGTAACTGATAATTATCACTATGATAGGTGTCCTCATGTAGACTATATCAAGAGTATAGTCGCAAAAAAGGGGTATAAAAATGTGGTTGAGGGGTCTTACATAAGTGGTGGTGCAAAAAGAAAAAGAGAAGAAGGTATATATAACCATTGTGAGTAAAATCTATAACTGGTCATGTAGAAAGAGAGCCTAAAAGGCTAAGGAATTTTATTATAGTAAAGACAAAGCCGAAGGAATGCTGACTCCCTCGGCTGTTTTTTTGTTCCATATGTTTCTAACGTATTGCATTTCTTATATTATATTGCAAATTATAGATGATACCAAACCGCTTTAAGTGTTGATTTTATGCGGGAAACTGATATTTTAATATTTCTTTCTTGTGTTTTTTGCTTCATTTAGATGCAGTTGTCCAGTCCATCTGTTCTGCGAGAGGATTTAAATCTGGAATTGGCTGATGATTCCGCACGCCATATAATCTGCCATAGTTAGTGCTTCTTCCTGTATAGAATCATATTGGGCAATGCTCGCGGCATATTGTCCTGAAAGTATTTGCACCGCTTCATTCTCAGTCATCTTTAGGTGATCATAGAGTAACGTCTGCCAAGTAGCTTTGCTCCAGAAGGGATTAATATCACCCAAAAAATTTGCTATATCATCTGCGTTTGCATACCATTTTTTACGTTGATCTTCAACGGTTTTGCTGTCCCCCTTTTTCGCCGCATTTATTAATTGGGCAGCGATGAGAAGATGATTGGTAAGAAGTTTTTCAAATCTCATGGCTTCTTTGTTTCCATACAATGGTATGAGTACAGATGCAAAGTCAGCAGGATTGCGTAAAAGCCGATTGGTTACAGAATCTAAATCGCCCAAATTTGATGCCGTGCTGATAATGAAGGATCGGGTCCACATTATATGTTCGACCCAAAGGCGTCGCAGCATATTCAATAATTGTAGCTGGCTTGGAGAAAAGTTGCGAGTCATACAATTAGTGCTTTGATAATACATCATGATCTCTCCTTAAATAAAGATATCATATTGTATGTTAACAGCAATGCTTTCGTTCCAATGATCATTAAATAGAATTACGCTACTTAGCAGCCATCATACTAATCAAGATCAATGATTCTTTTAGAAAATTAGGGAAGTACGAAGATACTGGACTGGAACCAAAGGAAGTTAATGAATTACATCAACAACTTTATGACGAAGTTTGTATTCCTCACCTAAAAGGAAGCGCTGGAAACTACGATTGAGCAACAACGCATTAAAAAAAGGAGCCGAAGCTCCTTAATCGTTCTCACGCAGCAGATTTGGGTTTATAAGTCTTGCAGGTCTGCAATGGGTATATTGTTTTCGATATTGTCCCGCGCAAGGTCGGTGTCAATCACCGGATATGCATCAGAGATGGGTTTTTCTATTTCTCCGTCTGTTACAGGTTGTTTTTTATTTATATCCATGCTATTCACCTCAGATTTAGGATACCCGGAAAGGATGATATTATGTGTAATGTTAATGCTAGGAACACGGAGTAGCATATTAGATATATCGGTGATATAAGTAAAAAAATTTAGAAACAAGTACAGTATCGGGATTGAGATTTGCGAGAGCGGAAACAGGCGAGCAGCACTGGAAAATACTGTGAATTTATCCCAAGGAAATTAAAGGTGTTTGGTTGGGCGTTGAACGGTTAAAAGAGTATTACGATTGGACTAGAAAGAATTGTCAAAGGATTTTAATTGAGAAGTTTTAAATAATCGGTGGAATGGAATTGGTTTATTGACAGAGTGGAACTTTATTTAAACGGAGAGGAGGAAGAAGAAATGATAAAAAGATATAACAACATTAATGAGGTACAAGTTGGGCAAAGGCAACCATAGACAAGCTTATCAACAAAGGGTGTTTTGCTGACAAGACAAAGCTGAATGTAACTGAAGGTAGGATCCGCACTTTTATTATTAATGATAGAACGGGAGCATATAAATAAGAAAATAGCCGGGGCGAAAAACCTCAGCTTTTTTTAATATTTTGTGTTGCATTTGTTTTTAATGTGTTGTATTTATTGTATTTTGTTGCATGAAATTAGATTATACCGAACCGTCTTGAAGGATTGATTTTACAAGGAATATTGATATTTCAACAAAATAAAAAATAAGCGGATGACGGGAATCGAACCCGCTTTCTCAGCTTGGGAAGCTGATGTTCTGCCAGTGAACTACATCCGCATAGTATAGAAATATTGTAACGCTTTTTTGAGGAAAGTCAAGAGGTATCAGTTAAAAGGGCTTAAAAAACAAAAAAATATGTATTTAATTTCCAGAAAAAATGCAGGTTTTAACGGATTCTCCTTTGTTTTTTGTGTTTTCATTTTTCTTTTGGGACATACTAAATATGCAATCATAAAATAATAGAAGGGGATTTGAAAATGGCAAAATTTATCATAGGACATAGCGATGGGCTGAAGGGAAAGGTTACAATCAGTGGTTCCAAAAATGCAGTGCTTCCTATTTTAGCCGCTTGTCTGCTGACAGAGGAGGAATGTTTGATTCATTCTGTACCCTCATTGACGGATGTGTTTTCTATGGTGGATATTTTAAAAGATTTGGGTGCAGAGGTTTTTTTCGACCAAGAAAACGAGTTCATCAAAGTCAAGGCACAGCAGTTAGAAAAATTTGAGGAAGAATATGACATGGCAGGGAAAATGAGGGCCTCTTTTTTGGTAATGGGTCCGCTTTTGGCACGATACCAAAAAGCCCGTATCCCTTTGCCCGGCGGATGTCCTATTGGCTGCCGGCCTGTTGACCTGCATTTAAAGGGTTTTATTGCCATGGGTACAAAAATGAAGCAAGAACATGGATATGTGGAGGTTGAGGTAAAAAGCCTCAAGGGGAATAAAATTTATCTCGATTTTCCCAGCGTGGGTGCGACGGAAAATATCATGATGGCGGCAACATTGGCTCATGGTACAACCATCATAGAAAATGCGGCGGCGGAACCGGAAATCTGCGATTTGGCTTGTTTTTTGCGGAAAATGGGTGCAGACATCAGCGGGGAAGGAACAGATACCATTGAGATACACGGTGTGAAAAAACTAGGCGGAGTGGAGCATTGGGTGATTCCCGACCGTATAGAAGCAGGAACTTATATGACAGCGGCGGCAATCACAAGCGGCGATATTATTTTAGAAAATGTGCAGGAGGAACATCTAAAGCCTATTATTGCCAAGCTAACGGAAAGCAATGTAAAAACGGAGATGACGGAGGAAGGGCTTCATGTTTATCGTAAGGGAAAATTGCGGCCCATCCATTTGAAAACCATGCCGTTTCCCGGTTTTCCTACGGATATGCAGGCACCTTTTATGAGTCTTATGACCATAATAAAGGGAACGAGCCTGATTACAGAAACGGTTTTTGAAAACCGTTTTCAACAGGCAGGTGAATTAAAGCGTATGGGTGCGGATATTAAAATTGAAAGCAGTAGTGCCGTTATCGAAGGGGTAGAAAAGCTCACAGGAACACAAGTCAAAGCCACAGATTTGCGGGCAGGGGCGGCGTTGATTTTGTCAGCATTGGCAGCAGAAGGAAAAACAGAAATCAGCGATATTTACCATATAGAGCGGGGATATTATAAAATTGAGGAAAAGCTTCGTGCGTTAGGTGCAGATATTGAAAAAGTAGAAGACGATGGAAAAGAGTAATCATACTTTTTATGGTACAATGTAATTATTTATAATGTAGGACAACAGAAATTTTCTGATGTTGGCTTAAGATATAAGATAAAAACCGAAAAAGGCAGGTTTATATTGTCTACCACAATTAAAAAAAGATAAAACCCAAAAAAAGACTATTCAAGGTGAATAAACAATTCATTATGAATCGTCTTTTTTTGATTATTTTTTATATTTTCAAAGTTTAGTATCCATTTTTTACAGAATTATTAGTTTTTGTAATAAAACTATATCTATAATGGGCATTTACTAATAATATTACACGTGATAATATTATATTAGTGATTAAGAAACTTATAATAAATCCACAGTTGACAAAAATTTGATTTTATTTTCGTGAAGGAGTTGAAGATTATGCAAAAGGTTAATTTAAACCATGAAATCATTCAGAGGGAGTCGAAGATTATTGCCAAGACACAAAAAATTCCCTATGCACCGATTGCTTTTAAAAGTGGGGAAGGTGCACTGCTATATGATTATGAGGGGAAAGAATATATTGATTTCTTATCCAGTGCATCATCTGCAAACATCGGGCACGGAAATGTTGAAATCGCAGAGGCAGTAAAAAAACAGATGGAAGAATTAGCCCAGTATGCCATGGCTTATTTCAGTAGTGAGAAGCCCGTAGAGTTAGCAGAAAAATTAGGCGAGCTGACAGGGGAAACGGATATGCAGGTGGCTTACGCAACGACGGGTTCGGCTTCCATTGATGGCGCAATCAAAGCTGCCAGAGCATACACAGGACGTTCCAAGCTGATTTCATTTATGGAATCTTACCATGGAAGTACCTATGGTGCAATTTCTGTTTCGGCACTCAGTACCAACATGAGAAGAAAAATTGGGCCATTGCTGTCGGAGGTAGTTCATTTCAATTACCCTATTTGTGTCAGATGTAAGTACGGGAAAAAGGAACCGACCTGTCATCTGGAGTGTTTACAAGAAATAAAATATGCTTTTCAGCATTATCTTCCAGCGGAAGAAGTAGCGGCGGTACTTATGGAGCCGATAGCAGGGGATGCAGGGCTTGTGATACCACCCAAGAGGTATGTGCAGGAATTACATAAGCTTTGCAAGGAGCATGGCATTTTACTCATATCCGATGAAATCCAGCAGGGACTGGGCAGAACAGGAAAATGGTTCGCTATGGAGCATTTTGATGTCAAACCTGATTTATATGTTCTTGGAAAATCAGTAGGCGGCGGACTTCCCTTGGGAGTACTTATGGGGAAAGCAAAAATTATGGAAGCATTAGAAGCACCGGCACATTTGTTTTCCATGTCAGGGAATTCAGCGGTTTGTGCGGCAAGCTTGAAAATGTTTGAGATTCATGAAAGAGAGGCACTCAATAAAGCCTCAGAGGAAAAAGGAAAGTATCTGAAAGAAAAGCTTGAGAAGCTCATGGAGAAATATGACATTATTGGTGACGTAAGAGGTTTGGGTCTGTCTATCGGCGTTGATTTGGTAAAGGACAGAGCCACCATGGAAAAGGATTATATTGCCACAGCTAAAATCAGTTATCGTTGTATCGAAAATGGTCTTATCCTTATTTTCGTAGGTCAAAGCACCCTTCGGGTTCAGCCACCTCTAGTCATAACCTATGAACAATTAGACAAGGCAGTTTCCATATTGGAACAAGCAATTCAGGATTATGTGGACGGAAAAATCGGCGACGAGGTTATGGAAAGCGTAAAGGGATGGTAAAAATACAAGTTACCTAAAGATAAAAGAACTGGATAAGGATGGTGTCATATGGAAGAAAAGAAAAGTTTTTTTGACGGTGCGTTTGGCAGGTATTTACTGCCGGGTGTTATTTTACAGTCTGTTTTGATTGGCGGCGGCTACGCTACAGGACGAGAGATTATTGAGTACGGTGCTAAATTTGGAGCAAAAGGTTGGCTTGCCGGGTTAGGTATTTTTATCGGGTTTGTTGTGGTGGCTATTTTAACCTTTGAAATGGCAAGGCTTTATCGTATTTATGATTATAAATACATGGTAAAAGAAATTGCAGGACCGCTTTGGAGATTATACGACGTAATTTATGTTGTATTAATGTTGGTGGTTATTGCAATCATGGCATCGGCTACAGGGAATATCGTGGAACAGACCATTGGGCTAAATTATTGGTTTGGTGTAGTAGGTGTTATTGTTATTGTTGGTATCCTTAATTTTTATGGGGAAGCACTTATCGAGCGGTTTGAAACCTATGGCACATTAGCCTTGTATGCAGGATATATACTCTTTGCTTTTTTGGTAATCAGAAATACGGCTCCCAATATACAGAGGGTATTTGCAGTACAGGACACCAGCTTTTTACCGAATGTAAGCACGTTATCTGTTTTATGGAATGGTCTTATTTATGTTGCTTTTAATCTTGTTGTTATGCCTGCCAGCTTTTTTACATTAAAAAGGCAGACAAAAAGAAAGGAAACGGTAATTTCCGGAATCATCGCCGG
>CAZCDP010000010.1:12869-21229 GCA_964497675.1 uncultured Candidatus Epulonipiscium sp. | reverse complement strand
GCTGTAAAACAGCCGGGAGATAAGACTTTTGAAATGTGCCGTCGGTATGTGGATGGTATCGTGACGGTAACGGAGGAGGAGATTGCTACGGCAATCTTGACTTTGATAGAAAAGCATAAAATTGTGGCAGAAGGAGCCGGTGCAGTGTCGGTTGCGGCGGCTATGTATGATAAAGTAGCGATTGCCGGCAAAAAAGTAGTTTGTGTTGTATCCGGCGGAAATGTGGATGTAAATATCCTTTCACGTATCATTGACAAGGGATTGCAGAACACAGGAAGGCTGACGGAGTTTTCCGTTGTAGTTGCGGATAAACCGGGCCAATTAAATCATCTTTTGCAGATTATTGCAGAAACAGGAGCAAATATTTTCAGCATCAATCACGACCGTGTGGCCAATGAAATTCATGTGGGAAAATGTTTGGTGGATGTCGTGGTGGAAACCAGAAATTTGAACCATAGCCATAGGCTTTTTGAAGCGATAAAAGCCAAGGGCTATACTATATTATAAAATCTGCGGAAATTATTTGAAAAGGCTGTCGGTTACGATGGCTTTTTTATTACAAATTAAAAAGAAGCTGCTTAATTTTGAAGAGAAAATCTGGGGTTGTATGCCCGTAGGTGAGGAATAGAATAGTAGTGAGAAACCTTGTGGAAGTAGGAAATACAATGCTTTACCGATGTGAAAAAAGATGATATAATAGGAAATCAATGCGTTTAAACGCGCACTACCTGCCAGTGTTTTTTATTGGAGGTGAAAGAAAAATTTTAGATGTAAGCGCCAGAGCTATGAGCAGGATAGTTGACGAGGTGGAAGTGATCGATATTTCGGCGGATGCTTCCCGCCCGTTCGCACAGGGACGCAGGCTTTTTACAAAACGGAAGAGAGAATTTTTCGGACAAAAGAAAAGCAACGTGCGAATAAAAGGATGGAGGAATGAATATGTGTGGAATCGTTGGATATATTGGCAAACAAGATGCGGCACCTGTGTTGTTGCAGGGGCTGAAAAAACTGGAGTATCGGGGGTATGACTCAGCCGGTGTTGCTGTTTATCAGGATACCATTTATACGATAAAAACAAAGGGCAGACTGGCAGATTTGGAACAAAAAATCAAAGAAACCGGAAAAATCAGAGGACAGGTGGGCATTGGTCATACCAGATGGGCAACCCACGGAGCACCCAGCGATGTCAATAGCCATCCCCATGCCAGCCAGAACGGCAGGATTTCTGTAGTACATAATGGCATTATTGAAAATTACATGGAGATAAAAGCTTTTTTAGAAAAGGAAGGCAGAACCTTCGTGTCCGAAACGGATACTGAAATTGTGGCACAGTTATTTGATTATTGCTACAATGGTGATATGGTGGATACCATAATCAAGGTTATCGGAAAAATCAGAGGTTCCTATGCTTTGGGTATTTTATGCAGTGAAAAGCCTGATGAACTTTTGGCAGTGAGAAAAGACAGCCCTCTGTTGGTGGGCTTGGGAGAAGGGGAAAACTTTATCGCTTCCGATATTCCGGCACTTTTGGAATACACCAGAGATTATTATTTATTGGATGATAATGATATTGTATTGTTGAAAAAAGATGGCGTTACCATTTATGATTTGAATAAAAATATTGTAAAGAAAGAAGTGTTCCATGTAACTTGGGATGTTTCTGCGGCAGAAAAAGGCGGCTATGATTACTTTATGATGAAGGAAATCGTAGAACAGCCGGAAGCTTTGCAGAAAACCATTTATCCCAGAATTGTGGACGAAAAAATCCAGCTGGATCAGATTTCTCTGACTGACGAAGAAATCAAAAACATAAACCGCATCCATATCGTAGCTTGCGGCAGTGCATGGCACGCTTCCGTTGTGGGGAAATATGTAATAGAAGAACTGACAAGGATTCCAGTTGAAGTGGATTTGGCATCGGAATTCCGCTACAGAAACCCGATTTTAGACAAACGAGATCTTTGCATCATTGTAAGTCAGTCGGGAGAAACAGCAGATACATTGGCAGCATTGCGGGAAGCCAAGAAAAACGGCGTACGGGTATTGGCTGTGGTTAACGTGGTGGGAAGCTCCATAGCTAGGGAGGCGGATGATGTGATTTACACATGGGCCGGCCCTGAAATTGCCGTTGCTACCACAAAGGGATATACTACCCAGCTAGCGGTTATGTATCTTATCGCTTTGCATTTCGGTTGTGCAAGGAATAAAATTTCGGCAGAACAGTTGACACATTATGTAGAAGAATTACGCAGAATTCCTGAGGGTGTGGCAGGTTTGTTGCCATTGGAAGAAAAGATTAAAAAACTTGCCGCAGAATATGCACAGTCAAAGGATGTCTTTGTATTGGGCAGAGGAATCGACTATGCGGCGGCAATGGAATCTTCCCTGAAGCTGAAAGAAATTTCCTATATCCATAGTGAAGCTTATGCCGCAGGCGAATTGAAACACGGCACTATTTCACTGATTGAAGATGGAACATTAGTTATTGCGATTGCCACCCAAAACTCTCTTTTTGAAAAACTTGTCAGCAATGTAAAGGAAGTAAAGGCAAGGGGGGCGAAGGTTATTGCCATTGCCATGGAAGGCAACACAACGATTGCAGGAGTTGCTGATGAAGTTATCTATATTCCGAAAACAGAAGATATGTTTACAGCATCCTATAATATTATCCCTATGCAGTTGTTGGCATACTATATTGCAGTAGAACGTGGCTGTGATGTGGATAAACCAAGAAATTTAGCAAAATCTGTTACAGTAGAGTAAATTAAAACCACTCCTAAGAGAGGAAAATTTGAGAGAGGTTGAGGCAAAGCTTCAAGCAGACTAAGACAAAGTATCGGTATTTGATACTTTGTCTTTTTTATGGTCTAAAATATTGTGGAATAAAATGGTGGGTGATAGAAATGCTAAATATACTTCTAAAAGGAGTTATTCTTCTACCATTCGATAACCCACACCAACTTCTGTATAAATATACTGGGGTTCTGCCGGATTTTTTTCCAGCTTTCGACGAATATTTGCCATATTAACTCGAAGAATCTGGTTATCTTTGATGGCATAGGGCCCCCAAAGTTCTGCAATGATATGGTCATATGTAAGGACACGTCCGGCACTTTTCGCCAGCATGGAAACAATTTTAAATTCAATCTGGGTTAGATGAACATCTTTACCATCTACTGTTACTAATCGTTTGGGAAAATCAATGGATAAACCTTTTACTACAAATTTTTCATTTGCCCCGATTACGGTTCCGGATTTTATATTATGGCGCAGTGCAGTGCGGATACGTGCCAATAATTCTGAGGTGCCAAAGGGCTTCGTAATATAGTCGTCAGCACCAAGATCGAGAGCTTCCACTTTTTCTTGTTCATTTCCACGGGCAGAAACGATGATAACAGGAATGCTTGACCATTTTCTGATTTCTTTCAATATTTCAATGCCATCCATATCAGGCAGACCTAAATCAAGGAGGATTACTTCGGGGCAGTGTGACGGAATCATGGATAGGGCTTCATTTCCAGTATATGCCGATAATGTATGATAGCTGTTGGCTTTTAATGTTGTAGAAATAAAGTTGCTGATGGCTTCTTCATCCTCTACAATAAGAATTTTTATTTTACTGGGCATTTTAAATTTCTCCTTTCATTGGAAGTGTAAAACGGAACATGGCTCCGCCAAAATCATTGTTTCCGGCAGTGATACTACCCCCGTGTGCAGTAATGATAGATTTGCAGATGGATAGACCGATACCAATACCACGGGTGGAATCACTTGTTTTATGGTCGGAATATCCATCAAAAATATAGGGAATTTCCTCTGGGTCAAGTCCCTTTCCGGTATCGCTGACTTCAAAAGAGGCTGTATTTTCGTCACTGGTAACACAGAGAGATATAGGCTCTGTTGAACCAGAATGACGGATGGCATTTTCCATAAAATTAATCAGTACCTGTTCAATCAGTGTAGCATCCATGGGGACAATAAGCAAATCATCGGGGACCTTGATATTCAACCGGCAAAGGGGGAATCTTTTTCTAATCCTTGTTACTGCTTCGGATACAACTTCTTCAACCGCCTCTAGCTGCTTTTTTACCTTTGCGGTTTCGCCGTTGATGCGGGTAACAGCTAGAAGGTTTTCTACCATATGGATTAACCATTGGGCATCTTGGTTGATGTCAGTCAAAAGCGTATCTTTATTTTCTTCGGTCAGCATTTCCTTGCTTTCCAAAAGGGTGGCACTAGCACCCAGAATACAAGTCAGTGGGGTTCTCAGGTCATGAGAAACGGCTCGAAGGAGATTACTCCGCATTTTTTCCTTTTCTGTTTCTACCAAAACTTTCTGTTGTTCATCGGAAAGATTTTGACGTTCGATGGCTAAAATCAACTGTGAAATCATGACACCAAGGAAATTAAGATTTTCCGGTTCCCTGCAATTTTCTTCCTCCAGAATCAGCCCTACTAAGCCTAAAACTGTGTTATGGGATACAATAGGGATATAGGTTCCTACAGAATCTGTAGAAAACTCTGTTCCGACACCGGTCATTTTTTGTTCTTGGAAAGCCAGATGCGCCGTGTAGCGTTCAATTTTATTGTAAAATACAGCTTCGTGCTCAGGAGAAATAACTTTTACGGCACAGTTTTCTGTGTAAAAGGGGTCAGTGGTGTAAAAAACAACACTGCATTGATACAAGTCATTAAAATACTCCAAGGCAAGCTCAATGATATTCTCCATACCTGTAGTTGCAAGCAATTTCTTATTGATATTATACAATGCTTCTGCTCGTTTTCCGTAGGTATATGCGATGATTGCCTGTTTTTTTATTTTGACTGTCATGGCACTTGTCATGATAGAAATAAGAAGCATGATAAGGAAGGTTAGCGGATAACCGGATAGTGTAAAATTCAATATAAAATAAGGGTAGGTAAAGAAATAGTTGACACCGATAATTCCGATTAGGGAAGAAAAAATACCCCAGAAATAACCCGGTGTAAGGGTGGAAATGATGGTAACCGCCAGCATATAGATGCCAAAAATATTGTCTTTTACATTGGAAGCCTCTACCAAAATCAAAGCAAAGGAAGTGGAAAAGAACAAAACAAGAACTGTTTTTAAAAAATTATAAGAAAGAGATTTTATATTTAATTTAGGATTTTCTGTTGTAAACATAAACACCGCTCCGAACTTAGATTTATTTTTATTTCTGATGATTCTATTGATTCATATTATACAGCATAGGATATTGAAAACAAGGTATGAAAAATAATTATCTGTAAATTTTTTGCTAAGAATAAGGAAGTGTGCATATTTTTTGGCTTTTATCAGTAAAAAAAGTGCCATTTCACCATATAGGTTAATATGCTGATTTCTTGTACATGGCTTCTAGCTCATGGAAATCAGAGTTTTCTGTGCTACGGTGTTGTCAAGCACTTTTGCCTGTGGCAAAAGAGTAGTTTTTTGATAGTCTAAAGTGACAGTACTAAATTTACTGTAATGTAAAAAACAACCTCATTTTACCGAAAAAAGCCTTTTCATTGCAAAAAAGAAAAAAATTTGCTATAATCATAAGTAATTTTTACACAAGAAAAGAAGGAGTGAAATCATGAAAAAAGTACCTTTTATCACATTGGAACAGGCGAAAAAATTGAGAGAGTTGTATCCCACACCCTTCCATCTTTATGATGAAAAGGCAATTCGGGAAAATGCACGCAAAGTAAATCAGGCTTTTTCTTGGAATAAAGGCTTTAAAGAATATTTTGCGGTAAAAGCCACGCCCACACCGGGCATTTTAAAAATTTTAAAAGAAGAAGGCTGTGGGCTGGATTGTTCCTCCTACACAGAACTTTTAATGGCACAGGCTATTGGCGTTTGTGGCAGTGATATTATGTTTTCTTCCAATGTAACACCTGCTGAGGATTTTGAGCTGGCAGATAAAATGGAAGTAATTATCAATTTGGATGATTTTACCCATATTGATTTTTTGGAGAAAGTGGCTAAAATTCCCGAAACCATATCTTGCCGTTATAATCCGGGCGGCTTATTCCAAATTAGCAATGATATTATGGATACACCGGGAGAATCAAAGTATGGGTTCACACGGAAACAGATGACAGAAGGCTTCAAAAAACTCATGGGGAAGGGTGCAAAGCATTTCGGTATTCACTCCTTTCTTGCAAGCAATACAGTAGCCAATGAATATTACCCTAAATTGGCACGTATTTTATTTGAAACAGCTGTGGAGCTAAAGGAGGAAACAGGCGCGCATATTTCGTTTATCAACCTTTCAGGCGGCGTAGGTATTCCTTATACACCAGACAAAGAAGCTAATGATATTATGGCTATCGGCGAAGGGGTACGTCAGGCGTATGAGGAAGTTTTAGTGCCGGCGGGCATGGATGATGTGGCTATTTATACAGAAATGGGCAGATTCATGCTAGGCCCTTATGGCTGCCTTGTCACAACAGCAATTCATGAAAAACATATTTATAAAGAGTATGTGGGTGTAGATGCTTGTGCGGCAAACTTGATGCGTCCTGCAATTTATGGTTCTTATCATCATATTACCGTTTTGGGCAAAGAGAATGCTCCCTGCGACCACAAATATGACATTACAGGGGGCCTTTGTGAAAATAGTGATAAGTTTGCCATAGACCGTATGCTTCCTGAAATTAACATGGGGGACATTCTTGTGATTCACGATACAGGTGCCCATGGTTTTGCTATGGGCTACAACTATAACGGTAAACTACGTTCGGCGGAGATATTATTAAAAGAAGATGGGGGAAGTGAAATGCTTCGGCGGGCAGAAACACCGGCAGATTATTTTGCTACCTTTGACTTTTTGGGCTTATTCAAAGACATCAAATAAATATTCAATGAGGGCGGCCTTTGTGCCCCCCTTTTTGGGTTTGTGTTTCATGAGTAAATAAAAAGGAGCAGCCTATGAAAAAGAAACTTGTATTATTTTGTATGATTGCAATCACTGCTTTTTCTGTGACAGCCTGTGCAGAGCAGGCAAAGCTGGCACGAGAGATTGGTAAGGATGCAAAAAGTGGAGCAAAAGTCCAGCTTTTTGCCATGGACACTATCATGGACTTACAGGCTTATGGGGAAAATGCAGAAGAATCCTTAGCAGATGCGGAAAAGGAAATCCATCGTCTGGAAAAATTATTTTCTATTACTTCACCCAAAAGTGAAGTGACTAAAATAAATGAAGGAGCAGGGAAGGAACCCATAGAAATATCCGAAGACACCAAAAAGCTATTGCTTTCTGCCGAGGACATCAATGAGCTGACAGATGGTGCTTTTGATATTACTGTCGCACCTGTTGTGAAGGCATGGGGCTTTACAGAAGAAATACATCATGTGCCAAATAAAGAGGAATTGGAACATTTATTAACCCTTGTGGATCGGAATTCCTTAGAAGTGGATAAAGAAAAGAATACGGCTTTTCTGAAAAAAGAGGGCATGGCTGTTGACTTGGGAGGTATTGCAAAAGGGTATACCTCAGACCGTGTTACCGAACTTCTGAAGGATCAGGGCATTACCTCTGCAATCCTTTCTCTAGGTGGAAATATCTCTGCCATCGGACTTCGTGAAAATGGTGAAAAATGGCGTGTTGCAGTACAGGACCCTAGAAATAAGGAAGAATATATAGGCGTGTTGAATGTTACGGATCAATCGGTTATTACATCAGGAGGTTATCAGCGGTTTTTTGAAGATAACGGCAAAATCTATCATCATATTATTGACCCTAAGACAGGTTTCCCGGCGGAAGAAGGCTTGCTTTCTGTCACCATAGTTTCCACAAATGGTACAAAAGCCGATGGGCTTTCTACGTCCCTTTTTGTTATGGGGTTGGAAAAAGCAACGGAAATTTGGCGTACATCTCATGACTTTGAAGTGATTTTTGTTACCGACCAAAACAAGGTTCTGGTCACAGAAGGGATTGCTTCCAGCTTTGAATTTGAGGGGGAAAAGCAGGGGTACACCTATGATGTTATTGAAAGATAATGTTATAGGGATGTAATGTCTTGGCTATGATATTGGAGATTTCGAGGGTGTGAAAAAATCTTTGTAAATAGACTTTCTATGATAAAAATTGAAGGCGGAGATGACTGATTTTCAGCTTCCTTGCCTTGCCCCACTATAATTATGATTTTAGGCATATCAAGAAAACCCTAATTTTGAGGGTTTCTGATATGCTTGTTTTTTTGCTATACTATATGATTTATTATTTTATTATAGAAAGCCTTAATGGTAATTCATTATTTCATTTACAGACTTTTTTACAGGCGCTTTCAATACAAAATGTATGTCTTTTATTTTAACTTCTTTTATTAACAGATATCAATATACTATCCCT
>CAZCDP010000010.1:3169-12857 GCA_964497675.1 uncultured Candidatus Epulonipiscium sp. | reverse complement strand
AACATAATAAGATTTTTTATTAATCTCAATGATAACAATATCATGAATCCTTTCCCATATAAAATTGAAAGCCACAGAGTATTTAAACCACAATTTACAATAGCTTTAGTTAAAAACTCTGTAATTATAATACGCCATATTTTTACTGGTTTGTTATACAAAAAGACTCCATATATAATACCATTTACTATTGCGCTAAACGTGAAGCCTATAAAAAATGGTCCTGTTGGTTTCACTAAATATTTAAGTATATCTAATGCACCTCCAAAAGAACCTCCAATAATTGGCCCAAATAGAAATTCTGTTATTCTATTGGGAATTTCAGAAAATCCAATCTTGATAAACGGTCCAATTTCAACTGTTGTAGTGTATCCTAAAATAATTGCAAGTGCTGCCATCATTGCACAAAGTGCCATAGTTCTGGTTTTCTTGAATTCATGTAAAGAATCTGAACATAAATTTTTAAACTTTTTCATAAAAATATGCCTCCTTTGCAGTAGTTTCCTTGTACTACATAAAGAAGGCATATTTTATCCTGACTATGTAGCAGCGGGATGCAAACTTTGTACCGCAAGTTTTCACCTTTCGTCCGAATGACAACTCCCTGTTCATTCAGCACTTAACGCACAAAATTCTACTCTGCTCTTCTATTATATTATATTAGTGTTTTTATTTCTTTGTAGATGCTTCTTGCCACAATTGGATTATTTATAGTAAAGATATGATACCATCTACATTATGGGAAATCAAATCTATCATTTGCTCAATCGCATATGCAATTCCTGCCTTAACTTTTGCTAATTTTACTTTTTTCTGAACGTCATAAAATACTTCATTATCAAAAAATAATTAGGATATTAAATAGTTTGCTCTGTTATCTGTCTTTTTCTTTAAATTCAAAATATCTTTCTATTCATTTTTTTGCTTTCCTATGTGTTTTCGGCTAGCATGCTCCGCTTAAGCCAAAGTCACATATTCTCTAGTAAAAGTTGCTAAAACACTAGTATAGCAAAAATCATCATTTTTTTCAACACTCGGGTTTACATCACTTCTAAGAGCCGGAACTATTTAAGGGTGTGAAAAAACTTCTGTAAATAGACTTTCTATGATAAGAATTGAAGACGGGGATGACTGATTTTCAGCTTTCTTGCCATAATTTAAGATGTCCTATGATTTATTATTTTATTATAGAAAGTCTTAATGGGAATTCATTATTTAATTTACAGAATCTTTTTCACAGGCTCACTATAGAATAATAAAAAAGTCAATATAGGTATTGACAAAAAATGAAAAATAGTATATCATCTTGTTTGATAATAATTAAAATAAATTCTATGAAGAGAACGAGTAAGTAATATTTTGTCCCACAGAGAATTGGTGTTTTGCTGGAAGCCAATGTTCAAAGTATAACTGAAAATCATCTCTGAGAAGCAATGCTGAATATATTTTAGTAAGCATTGACGGAGTCTTTCCCCGTTAAAGGAAAAGCGTATTGTTCGATATGTAACTAAGTGCTATAAAGGGTTTATGTTAATGTAAACTTATTTTATAGAATTAGGGTGGTAACGCGGTTTAACCCGTCCCTTGTTTTTCAAGGGACGGGTTTTTTTATTTGAGAAAGTTGGCGGTTTATGGATATTCAAGGTGATATTATGAATTAGCAAAATACATGACATTTTTAGGGAGGCAATTTAAAATGAAAAACTTATCAAAAAAAGACTTATTACTTGTAGGATTAATGCTATTTTCTTTATTCTTTGGAGCGGGAAATTTAATATTTCCGCCATTTCTCGGTCAATCAGCAGGAGGAAACACTTGGATGGCCATGGCTACCTTTTTTATCACAGCAGTTGGGTTCCCAATTTTAGGAGTTGTTGCAGTTGCTAAATCTGGTGGTTTAACCAATTTATCAAAAAGAGTCAATCCTGTTTTTGCAACAATTTTTACGATTTTAATATATTTATCCATAGGACCTTGCCTAGGCATTCCAAGAGCAGCAAGCTTACCTTTTGAAATGGCAGTGGCTCCTTATTTATCACAGAGTATATCAAGAACCTTAGCGTTGCTTGTATTTACATTATTATTTTTTATGGTGGCATATTGGCTTTCACTATCACCAAATAAGTTAGTAGATCGTATGGGTAAGGTATTAACACCTGCTTTGTTACTTTTAATTTTAGTTATGTTTGTTGGGGCGTTATTTAAACCATTAGGTAGTTATGGTGTACCAGTAAATGAATATTCAACGGTTCCATTGGTGAAAGGATTTTTAGATGGTTACCTCACAATGGATACAATAGCGGCTTTAAATTTTGGAATCGTGATTGCAGTAGCAATCAAATCGAAAGGAATTGAGGATGAAAAGGCAGTGGTTTCATCGACAATAAAAGCGGGGTTAATAGCAGGAGCGTTACTCATCATTATTTATTCCTTGCTTGCACATTTAGGAGCAGCAAGTGGTGGGAAATTTGGAGGTACTGAAAATGGAGCGCAAACATTAACGAATGTTGCAACTTACATATTTGGAAAACCAGGTGCCTTATTACTTGCAGTTATCTTTACATTAGCTTGTTTAACAACTTGTGTTGGTCTGATCACTTCATGCAGTCAATATTTTGCAACATTAACGAAGATCTCATATAAAAATTGGGTTAGGATATTATGTCTTTCTAGTATGACTCTTGCCAATATGGGATTAACAAAAATTCTCGCTATATCAGTACCGGTATTAATTGCAATTTATCCAATAGCAATCATGCTCATCATTCTTGCAATGTTTGATAAACTATTTAACGAAAATTCTATTGTTTATAGCTTGACTATTTTGTTTACCGGAGTTGTAAGTGTAATTCAGGCATTAGACCAAGTGGCAATAAAACTAGGATTTGTTACAGATTTATGTAGCGAATT
Source organism: uncultured Candidatus Epulonipiscium sp. (assembly GCA_964497675.1). GTDB lineage: Bacteria > Bacillota > Clostridia > Lachnospirales > Anaerotignaceae > CAZCDP01. The sequence goes on along the minus strand of CAZCDP010000010.1, from coordinate 9,947 downwards.
ACCTCTCTATACAGAAGGATTAGGTTGGGTAGTTCCGGCGGTATTTGGAATGTTGATTGGTTTCGTTATCAAGATTGTAAAGGAATCAGTATATAATAAATCTTTAGAAAATTCTAATTGAGTTTATATTCTAATTAAGTGCTAGGAAACCCCCAATTCTGGGGGTTTTTTAGTGTAGTATAAACTTACAGCTGGGTTCACCGAGAGATGCTACAACATAGCCGTTTCCCTGGTTTTCTAATGTGGTTGCAGTGGGTTCAAATTCTACGGTATAATCGCCAATATCGCCAACAAATGCACCAGAAGTGGAAGTAAAGGCTATATTATTAATAATTTCTACATCTTTGCTGGGTTCCAGTCCATTTTCTTTCAGAATGTATTCCAAAACCAATTCCGGCATACCTCCGATACGACCACCAATAACTGATTTGCCTTTCAAGCCTTCCCAGTGAAAGTCTTTTTCATCCGTTCTGGAAACAAGAAAGTTTCCGGCACGCTGAGTCAGTTGTGCAAAGGCTTTTGGATACCCTTTTTTTCCCTCATTATAAACGTAAATTCCAGCTTCTGTTCCCAAAAGGGCAATATCAGCGGAATCGGAAAGAAGTGCTGTCATAGATTTATCGGCACCCTGTCCTATGGTGACTGTTACATCCAGACCCTGTTCCTTGAAAAATCCAAGTTCCTGTGCTACATACTGGGGTGCATAAAATACGGAATGTACCACTTCGTTTAGTCGAACCGGTGTCAGAGTTTCTTCCTTCTGCTTTGCGCATCCTGTAAAAAGAGAAAATACCATGATAGCTGAAAGCAGAAGAGCAGTTTTCGTTTTAAAATGTTTCATATTTGTGCCTCCTGAAAAAATTTTATAGTATACTATATGTGGTAGGAAAATAAGTGTGAAATGTCCTTTTTAATTATTTTTTTCATGGATTATCATGTTTTTTCATAGTGGAATGGTGTATAATAGAATTTAAATAATTGAAAGCTAGGAGGTAAAGAATGTCTAAAAAGATGATGATGATTGACGGCAATAGCATCGTGAACCGTGCTTTTTACGGGATACCGCTGCTGACCAATGCCGAAGGACGATATACCAATGCCGTTTACGGCTTTTTAAATATTTTGTTTAAATTGATGGAGGAGGAAAAGCCGGATTATCTGGCTGTTGCTTTTGATTTACACGCACCGACATTCCGACATAAAGCCTTTGATGACTATAAGGGTACCCGAAAAGGTATGCCTGAGGAATTGCAGGAACAGATGCCATTGTTGAAAGAAGTTCTTTCGGCAATGGGTATCAAGCTTTATGAAATGGAAGGCTACGAAGCCGATGATATTTTGGGTACCCTTTCACAGAAAGCGGAAGAAGCGGGCATTGTGCCGGTGGTTGTTTCTGGTGATAGAGATTTGCTCCAATTAGCAGGGGAAAAATTGAAAGTTAGAATCCCTAAAACGAAAGGCGGAAAAACAGAAACAGAGGATTATTACGCCAAAGATGTGCTGGATAAATATGGTGTGACACCAGAGGAATTCATTGATGTGAAGGCGTTAATGGGTGATGCCTCTGATAATATTCTGGGTGTACCAGGTATCGGCGAAAAAACGGCAACAAAAATTATTCAGCAGTACCATACGATTGAAAATGCCATTGCCCATAGCCAAGAGATTAAGCCTAAAAAAGCATCGGAAAATTTATCTGCTTTTCAGGAACAGGCACGGATGAGTAAGTTTCTTGCGACGATTGTTCGGGATATGCCTTTGGAACTGAAACAAGAGGAAATGGGTACAGAAAATATGTTTTCTCAAGAAGCTTATCTACTTTTGAAACGTCTGGAGTTTAAAAGTATTTTGGAGCGTTTTTCCGTAGAGGAAATGCCAGAAAAGACAAGGCAGCAAACGGATTATCATAGAGTGGTAACGCTAGAGGCGTGTCAAAAGTTTTTTTCGTCGGTGCTAAAAGGCTTGGAAACTGCGTATATACTCATAGAAGAAGAAAACCAGCTTCAAGGTATCAGTTTATATAACGAAACTATGGGAGGCGTCTGGCTGGAAGGGGGAGCAGACCTTTCGGTGGAACAAATACTGGAAACAGGAAAAGACTTTTTCCAGAGTGAGGACTATCCAAAGATTGCCCATGATGCAAAAAGGGATTTGGGAATTCTGGCACGTTATGGTACAGAAATAAGCCACGTGATTTTTGATACCGCTTTGGCAGGCTATATTCTTAATTCAACACGGGATACTTATGATTATGATGACATTGCAGGAGAATTTTTGAATGAGGTTTATCCTTCTAAGAAAGAACTGTTAGGTAAGGGCAAAGGGAAAAAATCCATGATGGATTTGGAAGAATCCTTACGTACGGAATACGCTGCTCGTCAGGCAGAAATTACCTTTCGGGGCAGAAAAGTCATGGCAGAAAAAATCAGAGAAAATAAACAGGAAAATTTGTATTACGACATAGAACTTCCGTTGGTATCTGTGTTGGCAGACATGGAAAAATATGGGATAAAAGTAAATAAGAAGGCTTTGGAGAGTTACCAGAAACGGCTGGAGGACAGTATTGCCCAGGTCACTACAGAAGTTTTTGCTCTTTCCGGTGAAGAATTTAATTTGAATTCTCCAAAACAGCTGGGAGTAGTTTTGTTTGAAAAAATGGGGCTGAAAGGCGGAAAGAAAACCAAAACGGGTTATTCTACAGCGGCTGATGTTTTGGAAAAGTTGAAGGTTGAACATCCTATGGTGGAAAAAGTTTTACTGTACCGTCAGTTGGCAAAATTGAAAAGTACCTATGTTGATGGTCTTTTGGCGGTTATGGATGAAAAAACGGAAAAAATTTATTCTACATTTAACCAGACCATTACGGCAACAGGGCGTATTAGTTCCACAGAGCCAAATTTACAGAACATCCCTGTTCGTCTGGAACTGGGCAGAGAATTGCGAAAAGTATTTATCCCAACCAATGAGGATTACTGCTTTTTGGATGCAGATTATTCCCAGATTGAATTGCGTGTTTTAGCACATATTTCAGGAGATGAAACGCTGATTAATGCCTTCCGCCATAATCAGGATATTCACCGCCTGACCGCTTCACAGGTGTTCAATGTACCCTTTGATGAGGTTACGAATACCCAGAGAAGTAATGCCAAAGCTGTAAATTTTGGTATCGTTTATGGTATCGGTGCATTTAGCCTTAGCCAGGATTTGCAGATTACGCGGAAAGAGGCAGAAAAATATATTGCAGGGTACTTTGCTAAATATCCAAAAATCAAGACCTATATGGATAAAACAATCACTGAGGCCGTGGAAAATGGCTATGTTTCTACGATTTGGGGCCGAAGACGAACTATGCCTGAGTTACAGTCCAAAAATTTTGTGCAGCGTTCTTTTGGGGAACGGGTGGCAATGAATATGCCAATTCAAGGAAGTGCCGCTGATATTATCAAAATTGCTATGGTCAAGGTGCATGGGGTATTAAAGGAAAGAGGCTTGCGCTCCCGTTTGATTTTACAAGTGCATGACGAACTTTTAATTGAAACCCATAAAGAAGAAGTAGAGGAAGTTGCCGTTATTTTAAAAGAAAATATGGAACGGGCGGCAGAGCTTCTGGTTCCTTTGGATGTTGACATTCATCAGGGCAATTCTTGGTTTGAAGCAAAGTAAAAGAAAAGAAATTTTGAGCGTATATAAGGAGAAATAGTATGAAAATCATTGGTTTGACAGGCGGAACGGGGAGCGGAAAAAGTGTTGTTTCCACCCGATTGATTGCCCATGGTGCTTTTATTATTGATGCCGACCGAATCGCCCATGAAATCATAGAAAAGGGTAAACCGGCTTATCATGAGATAGTTGCATATTTTGGTGGTGAAATTTTAGATGAAGAAGGCAATATTATTCGGAAGAAATTGGGAAATATTGTATTTTCAAATCATGAAAAACTGGATTTTTTAAATCTTTGTACCCATAAATATATTGGTGAGGAAATCCAAAAACAAATCCGTCAGACAAAGGATAAAAATGTAAACCGCTGTATTATACTGGATGCACCTCTTTTGCTGGAAGCGGATTTGGCGGGTCTTTGCGATGAAATTTGGGTGGTTTTTGCAGAGGAAGAGGTTAGGGCAAGTCGGGTTATGGAACGGGATGGTATTTCATATCAGCAGGCGAAAGACAGAATCGGTTCACAGAAAAGCTGGGAAGAGTATAAAAAATATGCTGATGTGATTATTGATAACAGCCGAGATTTGGTCTATCTGGATAATCAGCTGAATGAGATTTTTCAAAAGGTTATAACAACATAGAAGGAGAAGGAAATGTTTTATGTTTTTAATATGAGAAGGATAAAAAAAACAGCTGGCAACCTTTTGATTTTTGCAGTTCTTGTACTGGTATGTCGGTTTGTTCTGATGCCCCAACTTTTTCCGCGGCAATATGGGGAATTGGTAGAGAAGTATGCCGCACAATATGGTCTGGAGCCTTCTTTGGTATATGGTGTTATATTTACGGAGAGCAGGTTTCATGCCGATGCCGTTTCTGTCAAAAAAGCCAAAGGGCTGATGCAGATTACTGACGGTACAGGTAAATGGGCGGCGAAGTCTTTAAAAATAGAAGATTATAAACAAGACAGCCTGTTTGAGCCGAAAAAAAATATTGAAATTGGCTGTTGGTATCTAAACAAATTAATCAATCAGTTTGAGGAACCTGTGGAAACAGCCCTTGCTGCCTATAACGCAGGCAGCGGGAATGTGGCAAGATGGCTAAAAGATTCGGAGTATAGTGATGACGGAAGGACGCTGAAAAAAATACCTTATCCTGAAACGGAAAAATACGTAAAAAAGGTTTTGATGATACAAAAGCTATATCAAATGCTTTATGAATAACAGGGATACGAAAGGAGGAAGTTATGAAAAAGAAACAAATTCTTGTTTTTTTGTCCTTGCTTTTGCTGCTTACGGGATGCAAACAGGATACAGGGCATCATACAACAGAAGAAAATGCGAATGCTCCTGTAAAAAATCAAAGCAAAGAGAATGTAGAAGTACAAGAAGGAGGTACTCTGCATCTTGCTATGCGTACAGTTCAGACGCTAAATCCTTTGCTTAATGAAGAAGAAACAGTGGACAAAATTTTAAAATTGATTTATTTGCCTTTTATCAAATTAGATAAAGAACGGAAGCCTTCCCCATCTATTGCGAAAGACTGGCAATTTTCGGAGGATGGAAGAACCCTTTCCGTAGCATTGCGGGAAGATATCCAGTGGCAGGACGGTACAAACCTGACTGCCGATGATGTGGTGTTTTCCTTGAATACTCTCCGAGCGGCAGGTGAAAATGCGGTGTATAAAAATAGTATGGGTTATATCGCCTCGTATGCCAAAACAGGAGCTTACAGCCTTTCTATCACATTCAATCAGACATTCAGCGGAAATCTGTATGCCCTTTGTTTTCCTGTGATTTGTGCCCATTATTATGGCAAGGATAATGTTTTGACAAGTGCAAAGAATATGGAGCCAATGGGCAACGGATATTATAAATTTGAGAAATTTACACCAACCAAGGAGCTGCGATTGGTGAAAAGTGAAACGGGATTTGGCGAAAGGGCAAAAATCGAGAATGTCGTTGTTAGTATCAGTGCCGACAAGGATACGGACCTTTTTTCCTTTGACCAAGGGCTTATTGATACTCTTGCTGCAGATGTGACGGAAATGGGAAAATATGATGGGACGAAAGATACGAAATTATTTGAATATACAACCAATTATTTGGATTTCATTGGATTTAATTTTAATCGTTCCATGTTTCAGGATAAAAATATTCGAAAGGCAGTTGCTTTTGCCTTGCCGAGAGAGGCCATACTGGAAAGCGTTTATCTAACCCATGCAACACTAGCAGAGACGTTAATCAATCCCACTTCATGGCTTTTTGACAACAGCACCATAAAATATACGTATAATACGGAAGAAGCGGATAAACTTCTACGGAAATCTAACTGGATTGACAGCGACCATGATAGTATCCGTGACAGAAAGACCAATGAATTGTCAGAAACATTGAAGGTTTCCATACTGGTCAATGGGGAAAATGAGGCTAGAAGGCAGATTGCTACACGTCTTGCTGATGAACTGCGTGCTTTAGGCTTTGATGTTTCCGTCGATGTGCAGGCATTTGATAGCTATATGCAAAAGCTAGCCGATAAAGATTATGATATATTTATAGGCGGATGGCAGTTGTCCGTTGTGCCGGACTATTCTTTTATGCTTCATTCTTCCCAGATTGGAAACGCAAATTATGCTGCCTATAATAGTGCTGAAATGGATGGAATTTTGGGGGCGGCTTATGGGGCTGTAAAAGAAAAAGACATACGGACTGCCTACAGCAAACTGCAAAAATACACTGCGGAGGAATTGCCTTATATCAGCATAGCCTTTCGGAACTCAGCATTGTTTTCTGCGGAACGAGTTTATGGTAATGTGCATCCGTTGGAAAATAATATTTTCGATAATATCAACGAATGGTTTCTTTATGATTCACCTGTAAAATAAGAACGGGAAGTGATTGCTTTGTCGGAACTTAGGCAGAATAGGTTAACAGGAGAATGGGTGATTTATGCGGAAAATCGAAAAAAACGCCCATATGATTTTGTAAGGAATGTACGCCCAAAAGACAGTCATACGGCAGATTGCCCATTTTGTGGGGGAAATGAGGAAAGAACAACAGAAGCCCTTTATCAAGATGGGGAAGATGGTATTAGACACTTTAAAGGGCACGGAAAAGTAAGT
>CAZCDP010000010.1:0-3141 GCA_964497675.1 uncultured Candidatus Epulonipiscium sp. | reverse complement strand
GCTTTCCAGCGGTAACAGAGCAAGAGGAGCCTTTGGTTCGAGAAACATTTTACACAAACGCAGTAGGGAAGGGACGTCATGAGGTGCTGGTAGACACTCCTGAACACGAGGGAACGATTGAGAATTTTACGGCAGAACATCTGAAAAAAGTGCTTGTTATCCTCCGGGAAAGATTTCTTGATATTCGTGCAGGGGATTCTATAAAATATGTACAGATTTTTAAAAATTGCGGCGCTGAGGCCGGAATGTCCTTGAGTCATTCTCATTGGCAGATTATTGGATTGCCAGTGGTTTCCGAAAGAGCAGAAGCTTATGCGCGGGCGGCGGCGGCATACGAAAAGGAAACAGGGCGTTGTGTTTTCTGCGATATGCTGATTATTGAAGAAAAAGCAGAAAAAAGATTGATACGAGAAACAGAACGCTTTGTTGCCTTTACACCCTATGCTTCTCGGTTTCCTTATGAAATATGGATAGCACCAAAAAAGCATATTTCTTCTTATGGACAGTTTGAGAAGAAAGAGTTGGGGGATTTGGCAGAGCTTTTAAAGGATATGCTGTCAAGAGTGAAACGAATTAGGCAGAATGTTTCGTACAATATTTGTTTCATGGATGCGCCAAAAGAGGAAAGGCAAGGGCTATTTCACTGGTATATACAGATTTTGCCTAGAATTGGCGGGTTTGCAGGCTTTGAATATGCGACAGATACCTATATTAATACTATTTTGCCGGAAACAGCGGCGACGTTCTTTAGAAGCTTGATATAAATGGGTTTGTTTTCAGAATGGACCGATAGAATAATTTTTCTTTTACATACCAAGTAGTGTATCGATAAAGTTGGCATCCCATTTTATAGGTATTACCTCCGAGCCACCATGAGGGTTCACCTTTGATGCATAACGGAAAACTAAGTTTTCCTTGAGAAATCAGGATCGTCTGATTTCTCAAGGATTTTTTTGGCTTTCTTTTTTGATAGGGTACACGTAAGAAGGCAGGACGCCCATAGGGCAGATTTGCAAATTGCTGAAAAAAGAAAATTCCGGTGTGGGAAAAGCCCGGAGTTTTGTATGTTTTTCGACAGTCTAACGGCACAGGATATTTCGGTATCCTGTGCCGTTTCAAGAAAAATCCTTTATTTTATCCCGTCTGTTTTATTCATTCCTATGATTTTTTCACATTTGTTAAATAAGATTCATCTGCATAGGTAACTTATTTTTATTCTTATCCCGTTCCTGTAAAAAGTGACCGGTTGTAGGAATTTTTTTTGTACGGTAATATTCTAAATCTTCTGTGTCAAATTCCTCATTTTGGTAAACGGCAGTTACGACACTGTTCTTTTTCAAAGTAAAGGCCTGTATACCAGAGGCATTTTTTGTTGCATTTGTGGACAGAAGCTTGGTATTGAGAAGGGCTGCTTTATCAAAATTCCGGGTCAGTAGAAAATCTGTTTCTTCCTCGATTTTTGCCATACAAATAAGCCTTGCTTTAGAAGAATAGGCGTTAACCAGTTTTTTTCGGTTGACCTTCGTTTCATAGCTGGAAAGCTTGATTTTGGCAATTTTGCCTGTTTCAAAAAAGAAAATCATATAGCCGCTGTAATCGTAGGTTGTGGTGAGGTAGATTATTTTTTCATCGTCGGCCATACCCAGAAGGTTATACAAATATTCACCCATACTGCTGGCCTTGCTGTCTGTAATATCGTTTGCTTTCAGCTTATAGACGTTACATTGGTCGGAAAAAAGTAAAATAGTTGCACGATTAGTGGTTTCGACCTCTGAAACAATCGTATCATCTTCTTTTAGCTTTTGTTCACCGGCAGAACGAAGGGAAATCAGAGGTATTTTTTTGAAGTAATTCTGTTCTGTTAGGAACAGACGGATTCCGTAATCCTCAATAAATTCGTCTTCGGGAATTTCTTCTATCTCCTCTTCCGTGATAATTTCTGTTTTTCTGGAGCTGCCATATTTTTTTGCAACTCTTTTCAGTTGGATGCAAATTATATCTTTGATTTTTTCTTCACTGTTCAGCGTTTGTGTCAGTTCATCAATCTCATTTTTCAGGCTATCCAGTTCATCAATGCGTTTCAGAATATATTCTTTATTGATATTTCGCAGTTTGATTTCTGCGATATATTCGGCCTGTATTTCATCGATTTCAAAGCCATTCATCAGATTCGGTACAACCATAGATTCCAGTTCTGTACCACGAATGATTGAGATTGCTTTATCAATGTCCATCAAAATCTTGGAAAGACCTATGAGCAGATGATATTTTTCGGATTTCTTTTGAATATCAAAGGTAATCTGGTTTTTGATGGAATTTATACGGAAGCTTGTCCAGTATTTTAAAATGCTGCCCACACCCAGTGTCATAGGCTTGCCGTCTATGAGTAAATTGAAATTGCAGCTAAAGGTATCGGAAAGGGGTGTCATGGTGTAAAGCCGTTGCATCAAATGATCAGCCTTGGTATTTTTTTTCACATCAATGGCGATTTTCAAGCCATTTAAATCCGTTTCATCTCGCACATCGGTAATATCCCTGATTTTTCCACTCTTAACCAAGGTGATTATTTTATCAATGATTGCTTCAATATTTGTGGTGTAAGGGATTTCGTAAACCTCGATACAATTATTTTTTTCGTCGTAACGGTATTTTGCCCGCAGCTTAAAACTACCTCGTCCTGTGGCATAAATTTTTTCCAAATCCTTTTTGTTATAAATGAGCTGGGCACCTGTTGAAAAATCGGGAGCCTTTAGATATTTCAAGAAATCTATAGTTTCATTTTTGATAAGCTGAATGGTCGTTTCGCAGATTTCTCGAAGATTAAAGCTACAAATGGAGCTTGCCATGCCAACGGCAATACCCAAGTTAGGATTGACCAGAATGTTGGGGAATGTGGTGGGTAACAACAAGGGTTCCTTCGTGGAGCCGTCATAGTTGTCTATAAAAGCTACTGTATTTTTTTCTATATCCGCAAAAATCTCCCCGCAAACAGCCGCTAGTTTTACTTCTGTGTAACGGGGTGCGGCGTAGGCCATATCTCTGGAATATTGCTTTCCAAAATTTCCCTTGGAGTCTACAAAGGGAAGCAAAAGGGCTCCGTTACCTTCGGTTAGGCGCACAAGGGTTTCATAAATAGCTGAG
>CAZCDP010000009.1:5597-21926 GCA_964497675.1 uncultured Candidatus Epulonipiscium sp. | reverse complement strand
CACAAAAATTCTTTCCCCTCTTTTCGCCCTATTTTTAACACTCCTTCTTTTTCAACGCATGTAATATAAACTCTGCATGATATTTGATATGCTCCTGTGCTACCTTGGAGCCTTCCTCTGGCAAGCGGTTTTCTATGGCTTTGATAATGCCCCGATGATGGGTAATGATAGTCGCCTTGCTGCTCTCCAGCTTCACATGAGCCATCCTGTAACGATAAAGTTGTATTCTCAAATTGTTAAAAATCTGAATCAGCTTGTCATTTTCTGTGGATGCAAACATAATATCATGGAACTTTTCATCAATATCCGCAATGGCTTCATTATCCTCTGTTTCGGAGGCTTTTTCAAACTCCCGTTCCGTTTCTTTCAGTTTCCGAAGTTCTTCTTCCTTCATTTTTTTGCAGGCAAGAGCCGCCCCAAGCCCTTCCAACACACACCGAACCTCCAGAACATTTACGATATCTTTTTCACTCATATCCAGAACTTGTGCACCTTTTCTGGGCACCAGCTCCACCAGATTTTCCAGCTCCAGCATACGCAAGGCTTCCCGTATGGGTGTACGGCTGACGCCCAGCTTTTCCGCCAGCTGATTTTCCATGAGCCGCTCTCCCGGCACCAGCTTACCCGTCAGAATAGCATCCCGTAATGTATTGAACACCACATCCCGCAAAGGTAGATATTCATTGGAATTGATATTAAATGTGTATTCCATATTGCCGTTCACCTCTTCTCCTTTTTCCATGAAAGACCTCTGTTACAATCACATCTTTAAGCCTAAATTCCTTTTCAATTACCTTCGCCGCCTCTTCTGCTTTCGCCCTATGGGTAAACAGTCCAAACACCGTCGGGCCACTGCCACTCATCAGCGCACCCTCCGCACCCAGCTCCTCCATCCGTACCTTGATTTTTGCAATATTCGGGTACAGGGGGATGGTCACTGTTTCCAGCACATTGCAGAGGTTCCTTCCCATTCCGCCGATATCCCCCTTTTCCATGCATTTCAGCATTTCCTCGGTTTTCGGATGCTGCGTCACCTCCGATAGCTTCAAATTTTTATAAACAAAAGCAGTTGAAACGCTAATAGGCGGCTTTGCCAAAACTACATAGCAAGGAGGACAAGGGGGATGAATCGGTGTCAATTTTTCTCCAACTCCTTCTGCCAATACCGTACCTCTGAGAATGCAATAAGGAATATCCGTTCCCAGCCGAAGCCCCAATTCCATTAACTTTTTTTGGGAAAGCCCCAGCCGAAAGAGCCGATTCATCCCCACCATCACAGCGGCACAGTCTGTACTGCCTCCTGCCAATCCGGCGGCAACGGGAATTTTTTTATTCAATTCAATAAAAACACCTTCCTTAATCCGAAACTCCTCTTGTAAAAGCTTTGCCCCACGATAAGCTAGGTTCCTTTCATCCACAGGTAACCAGTCCAAATTGCATTTGAGCCGAATCACAGGCTTTTCAATCCGCTTTAGATACACGCCGTCATACAGTGAAACCGTCTGCATAATCATCTGCAGAGTATGATAACCATCCTCCTGTTTTCCAGTCACATCCAGTGTTAAATTGATTTTTGCTCGGGCCTTCAACCGGATTTCCTTCAGTTTGCTCACCATGTTTCTCACTCCTGTTTCCGTTTACAATACAGCATAAACAGATTGTTTTTTACATACTGTATACCAAATTATCTTACCTCATTTTACATGAAAATCCCAAAACCTACAACAGAAATATTACACAAAAAAACCATTTATCCTCGTTTTTGTTACTTTAAAAGACAGATTTCAAACTCCCTGTCCTTTTTTTTAAGAAGCATTCCTTGAAAATGTAAAACAGTGTATTGCAATTTCATTTTTTGTACTATAATAAAAGAAAGCCTGTCTTTTCTTTGGACTAACTGTGGTTCATCAGTATAAAACAGATAGTTTTTAAACATCGGAGGTGGTACGAATGAAAGCATATTTTGAAGCAAACAAAAAAACAATTTACAAATTACTGACTATCCTCGGCATAATTGTAGCTGCCTATGTATTTTTCCATTATCTTTTTCCATTTATCACACCCTTTTTCATCGGCTGGTTACTCAGTCTGCTCTTTCTTCCCTTTGTGAATTTACTGGAAAAAAAATGCAGTTTCCCCCGTTGGGCAGGAAGCCTTTTATCTATCCTACTCCTTTTAGGCTTTTTTTCCATCGTTGTGGTGGGTGCATGGAACAAGCTTTTCAGCGAGGCACAGCTTTTCTACAAAGATTTGCCTGAATATATGAAAATAATCCGTCCGGCTTTCCACAATCTTACTGCCTATCTTGACAAAATAACAAGTACTCTCCCCATAGATTTACAACAGCCTTGGGAGCAGTCGAGAAACGGCATTTCCGGCTTTTTAACAACACTTTTGGAAAGCAGCAGCAGTCATTCCTTCCAAATCTTACGTGCCATCCCCAATGTGTTCATGGTCATCGTAGTGGCTCTTATTTCCTCTTATTTCTTTACAAAGGATCGGGATAAAATCGCTTCCTTTGTTGCTTGCCACTTTCCTACTGCTTTTGGAACTGACTACGCTTTTGCCAAAGCAAAACTGAAAAGCTCTGTCATCGGGTACTTTAAAACGCAGTTGATTTTGATGGCCTATACTTTTTTAATCTGCCTTGGGGGACTTTTGATTCTGCACTCGCCCTATTCATTTTTGCTCAGTGTTATCATCAGTATCATTGATGCAATTCCGTTTTTCGGAAGCGGCTTCATTCTTTGGCCGGGCGCCATCATCCATCTTGCCATGGGGAATACTCCTCTGGCAGTGGGCTATATGGTGATTTATCTTTGTGTCAATCTCATGCGGCAGATTATGCAGCCTAAAATTTTAGGGACACAGATTGGTCTGCATCCCTTGTTGACGTTGATTTCTATGTATATTGGTTTAAAATGTCTGGGTATCTTGGGTATGATTTTGGGTCCTGTCGTTGCTGTGCTGATGAAAGCCGTCTACGAAGTCAAGGCTTCCGTAGAGCATTTAGATGATTCTACAGAGCAATAAAAGCACCCCCAAATGGGCGGGATAAAAAACATAAAAGAAATATCGTGGAAGGCAGATAGTTGTCTTCCATTTTTTGTAGAGCAAAGGCAGTGACAACAACGAAAAAATTTGAATCCATGCCCCGCCGGAAAAGACGTAACAGTACTGCAAAATCGTCTGTGCGCCAACACATAATTTTTTGTTTTTTCCAAGCTGAAAGAAAAGAAATATGGTAAACACGCCGTACCACCCATAATCCAGCTGGGGTAAAAAAATCGAACCTAAAAGTAACAGGCCGCCGCCCACCTTTAAAAAGTCCTCTTTACTTTCCCATAAAACAAGCACAAGCCCACCGTAAAGCATAGTAAAGAGGACATTCCATCCGCCGGGAAAAAGAGCCGCATAAATGGGTTGTGTAATGATTGCCGCCATAAAAAGCCGCATCATATATTTTTTTATATCCCTTGTGTGGCAGACACCCATGGCTATCCCAAAGGCAAAAATAGGGAAAACCAATCGCCCCGGCACACGCATCCAGAGATATTGTGGAAAAAAAGCGGCACCTACATGGTCTACTACCATCAAAACCGCCGCAATCAGTTTTAAAATATCATTTTTGTCCTTTTGTTCCATGGTCTTCTCCTTGTGTTTTCTTTTCTCTCCATTATACTATAGATTCCCTTCCATCGGGGGATACGGGAACAAAAAAACAGGGCAAAAATAAAATTTGCCCTGTGCACTCCCTTAGAGGTTTTACCCCCGACCTATAGCGGAAAACTATATTAAAGTTTTTCGCCTTTCTTTTGAAAAAAGAGAGTAGGCGTGGGTAACGCCATAGTTTTAAATGACTTTGCCTACACCCTCTCTCTTTGCTCTGTTTCTATCAGTCCTTATGGAACATGGTTGTGATACCCCGCCATATTTTAATAAATACGTTTTTGATACGTGTCCATACGCTGTCTTTTTCCTTCTGTGCCTCTAAATCCCCCTGCTCCTCCTCATCATCCAGACTGATTTCTTCCGTCCGCAAAATAATTTGAATGCTTTCGGGTTCTGGATTTTTGTCAGAGGTAAAAGAAACCTTTGGCTGGTCCATATCCATATTCAGTACGTTGGTTTCTTCTTCAAAACGATTCAATTCTTTGTCTATGGTATCTTTAATCAGCTGATTGGCATTTTTAATATTACTGGTTTTTGTAATCCCAATTAAGCTTTTCTGCAAAATCTCAATCATACCGTTCAGTGTTTTCTGTGTTCCCGCATCCAGACTTTTTCCGCTATAACGCATCATAGCCTGAAAAGAAGTCAGAAATCCTAATGTACTGAACAGAGAGCGTTTCATCTGCTCTGTCATATCTTCGGAATCCTGCAAAAGCTGCAAGACATCACCTTCATAGTCATTCAGTATTTCGTTCAGTTCTGTAGTCTGGTTAATAAGCTCCTCCGCCGTATCCAGCACTTCCTTTGTGATTTCGCCGATACGGTTGCCCTGTGTCAAAAGAGATTGCGTGCTATCATAGCTGTCCTCCATAGTACGGATATAGGTATCTCCCAAATCCACCAATCTCCGCACTGCCCGCAGCATATCATCCCCTTCAGAAATCGTTCCCGACATGGAATCCAGCAGTTCTGACGTCTGGTTGGTCACATCAGAGGTTTTATCCAAGGTATCTCCTACAGCCAGAATTCCCTGCATCATGGCTGTCAAGTCTTCTACGGAAATTTGCCCTTCTAATGTCTTACCCACATCTGTTTGAATTAATGTCTGAAAATTTGGATTTTTCATGAGCTTTTCCATACTGGTTTTCATAGAACCCGTAGAACTACTCAAGTTTTTCATACCGCTGCTCAAGTCTTTGGAATCTCCCTTTAAACCTCCCAGACTACTCTCCAACCTGCCCAAGCTTTTGCTCAAATCGTCAAAGGCGTTTTTCCGTCTGTCTTTATTGCTATCTGCCTTTTCCAAATTATCCTGTATCTCTCGGACATCCTCTTGAATCGTACTGATGGCTTTCTGGTAAGCATGGAGATTACTTTTTGTATCATTTAAAGTATCTACCATTTCGTTTACCTGTTCGTTTACATCTACGACCAGCTTCTGCCCCCTCTGCATATGGGGAATCAGACTGTTGATGTTGTCTGTTAGATTGGTTAGGTCTGTAATTGCCTTGTCAGAAGCTTCATAAACCTCTCCTTTGTATCCGCTGATGGTGGAACGCCCTTCGTCCAACTCTCCTAACCCTATCTGTGTCGCTTTCAGCCCGCCGGACATACTTTCCATAGTGGAAATAATATCATCCATACTTGCCTTCACCGCATTGGCAGCATCCTGTACCTTATCCTTACTTTCCTTCAAATCCTTAATATCCTGTATTTGAGAAAGTGTTGCGGGAATCATCAACATAGTAATTCCCTTATTTTCAAAGCTATTGGTGCCAAGACGCATGGTAAAGGAAATATCCTCACCGGGAAGTCCTGCAAAAAGAACTGCTTTGTAGGTACCCAAAGACTGTAATTGGGCACCGGGAGCCTCTACGCTCAAGGTATCATCCATATTTACCATAGCCGCTACCTGAAGCAGCATATTGTTTTTATAATATTCATTGGCATTTTTATTGGGAATAGCGTGGATATTGATTTCCACCAATCCCGAAGCACCTGCCAGCTCCTCTGCCTTTTTAGGTACACCGTTCAATTTATAGGAAACATCGAAATGCCATGGTAAAACAATCGCATTGTTATCCTTTAATTTACATTCATAATAAAACCTTTCCGGATTTTTTTCCTTGGAAAGCTCTATTCCTGAAAGATCCCATTTGACACCTTCCTCCGATACGGCAGGCAACGCCAGATTAGACATATTCGTCACAGTACGGTAAGCCCCATAATCTGTAAACGTCCTAATTTTATTCAGATTACAGCTTTTTACCACACTAATATCCGAAGTCGCTCCATAATAATCCAGGTTGACATATACTGCCTCATCTATGGAAACCGTGGGAGGTGCCGCCTGTACCTCACCTGCGGGTAATGCCATGGATACCGCCAAAATGCCGCAAATCCATGCTTTTTTATTCATATTGTATCTCCTCCTGCTTCTCTGAAATTCCTTATATATTTTCTTTCACCGGCACATTTGTCTTTCTCTGTTTTCTATGCTCCGCTCTTTTTTTCCTAAACCTTTCCATCCTTTTTTCAGACCAATTTTTCTGTATAAAAATCGGTTTATCAAAAGCAACCAGTAAAATCGGCAGTAGGAACAGAACAAGAACCAGACTAAAAGCGGCACCCCTGCCCACCAAACGTCCAATACCGGCGATAGCGGCTACGGAAGATGTAAAAAATAAGCCATAACCAACAATAGTCAAAATACTGCCGGAAGTCAGAACGGAAAGTGCGCTTCGACCGATGGCATCAATAGCCGCTTCCTTTTTATTCATCGTTTGTCTGTTGTCCATATAGTTGCTGGTCAACAATATGGAATAGTCGATGGTTGCTCCCAGCTGTAAGCAGCTGACAATAATGTATCCCATAAAAATCATGGTATCTCCCAAAAGATAGGGTATCACCATATTGATGAAGATTGCCGCTTCAATGGGAATCATGACCACAAGGGGAATCAGCAGGGATTTAAACGTAAACATAACGACAATGGCAACGCCCAGCAGGGATAACAGGTTGACTACCTTATAGTCGTCTGTAATGGTGTTTTTGATGTCATTTGTGGAAGGTGTCATGCCTACCACATAGGAATCCTTTGGATAATATTTCTGCACAATATCCTGAATCTCGTTGGTACATCGGAAGGCAAGCTCGCTTTCATCCGACGTCTTGATATATATCATGATACGAGAATAGTTTTCTGTATGTAAAAGGCTTGTAACGCTGTCGGGCATAAAATCTGCGGGTACGCCGTCGGGCAATGTTGATGCCAGGGAAGTTACACTTTTTGTATAAGGCAAGTCTTCTATTTCCTGTGCCAGTTGTTTTTCCGATACCATATTGGTATTGGGGATAATCGCCAAAAGCAGGTTACTCCTACCAAAACGGGCATTGATGGCTTGTTCATCTTCATAAACCTTTGTTCCTTCGCTGGAACCCAATGCACTGTTTCCATAAAGAAAACTGTTCATGGACTGCCCCACAAAGGAAGGTATCGTAATCAATACCGTCAGTATAACCACAGCATGCCGTACCTTATAGACCAATCTGCCCAAGGGCATAAAGGAGGGCATAAAGGAACGATGGGCTGTTTTTTGTATCTTATCATTCATCTGTAAAATCAACGCAGGCATCAAAACCAACACCGTCAAAAGGCTGATAACAATACCCTTTGCCAAAACGATACCCAAATCCCATCCTATGGTAAAACGCATGAGTGTCAGAACAATGAAGCCTACAATAGTCGTTGCACCGCTTGCCATAATTGAGCTTATGGCCTCCCGCAAAGCATTAGCAATCGCATCCTCCGAAGAAATACCCTTTTCTTTTTCTCTGGTAAAGGCATGGAGTAAAAAGATGGAGTAGTCCATGGCGATTGCCAGCTGCAAAATAGCTCCCACTGAAAAGGTCAAAAAAGAAATGGTTCCCAGAAAAATATTAGACCCCATATTCAACACAATAGCAATACCCATAATCAAAAGGAACAAGGCTGGTTCCATCCACGCTGTCGTTGTCAGAGCCAAAACGCCCCAAATCATCACAACACCCATGGCCATAGCTATCGAAACTTCTTTAATCAGTGTATCATTCAGTGCCTTGTTCTGTACTGCCGGCCCTGTCAAATACCCCTTATCCCCTAACATATCCTTGATTTTTCCAATAGCCTCATGGGTCAGCTTTGTGGACTCCCCTTCCTCAAAGGTCACATCCATAACCGCATATTGGTCCTTATAATAATCTTCAATATCGTCATATCTCACAAAAAGTTCAGATTCGTATACATTGGTATTGGTATCTGCCCAAAGTACCATGTCTACGCCATCCACAGTGGCAATTCTGTCTTTAAAAACCTTGGCTTCATATAATGATACAGGTCCCACCATGATACGAGCCGTACCCGGATAGCCAAATTCTTCTTCCATTCGGTTTAGTCCCACCTTGGAAGGTGCTGTTTCCGGCAAATATTTGCTTAAATCATAATTTACTTCCACCATAGGGATGCAAATGAGGCTCAAAAACACCAAAAAAGCAAATACAGTTTCCACCAACTTACTTTTCCTGATGATAAAATGTATGGCTTTATCCAACATACTGTTCACTTCCTCCTCTTTTTTACAATTTATGAACATACTGTTGCTTTTTCGTCTGGAGTAGATTATAATACAATTAACAATAAAATACAATAATCAATATTGGTTAACCAGTATATTACAGAACATTTTTCGACTATTTGTTCAATATTATAAAGGAGTTGATAATTTGTCGAATAAACCAGAAGACCGTCGAATCCGCCGAACCAAAAAACTGTTACGCCAAGGGCTTGCAGAATTAATGAACGAAAAGGATTTCAAAGATATTACGGTAAAAGAAATTACCGATCGGGTCGATTTGAACCGAGGCACCTTTTACCTCCATTACAGAGATACCTATGACCTTTTGGAAAAGGTAGAAAATGAACTGATAGAAACCTTTGAATCCCTCATTGAGAACTATCATCCTACGGAGGAAAATTCCTCCGCCTTCGTCATTATTAACCAAGTGTACGACTATATCACAGAAAACCTAGACATATGCAAAATACTGTTTTTCAATAATTCCAGCAGTCATTACGAGAATAAATTGCTGTCTATCATTTCGTCTAAAGGCTTTGAAATCAATTCCAGACTTTTTACCGGAAAGGATTCCAAGCTAGCAGAATATACCTCTTTTTTTATGGCCTGCGGTATGTTGGGTCTGGTAAAAAAGTGGCTTTCTGAGGATATGCCTATTCCCAAGGATACCATGGTTGGTATGATGGATCGCATTATTTCCAATGCCTTTCATCTCTCTTTGTTACAGCAATAAAAAAGCGTGTTGATAAAATCGACACACTTTATAGCTTGAAGGCAAACCTATTTAAAACTATAGGCACTGCCCGCACTCGCCATCTTTTCAGCAATTTCCCCCGCAACTCTATCCTACGAAAAGAGTGTCCAAAACTTTATCCATGCAAAAACTGCGTTTTTACTTGAAAAATCAAGGAAAACGCAGTTTTCCGTTATGGTTCCTCGTGGTGGTTTGGATATAAAACCTCCACGTTGGGTGTAGACTTTATAGGCACGCTCCTTTTCTTATCCTCTGATATTCACATCAAATGATGCTTTCTTCAACGCATGAATTCTTTGTCTTCTCAGTTCTTTCTGATGTTCCACTTTTGGCAAATTCTTATTGGCGCTGGCCAGCATAAGCTTAATTCGGTTCAGCTGATTGACTTCACTGGCACCGGGGTCATAATCGATAGCAACTATATTGGAAAGTGGATGTCTTTTCCGCAGTTCCTTAATCACGCCTTTTCCTACGACATGATTTGGCAGACAACCAAAGGGTTGGGTACATACGATATTATTGACACCTGAATGGATTAATTCCATCATTTCTCCCGTTAAAAACCAACCTTCCCCTGTCTGATTGCACAGGGAAACAATAGGCTCCGCATAATACCCCAGTGTACGGATACTTACTGGTGCATCAAAACGCTGGCTTTCAAACAAAGCTTGAATCATTGGCTGCTGATAATGCATAATGACCTTTTCAGCCATATTAGAAATTATCTTTGTTTTCAAACTTCCCCCCAGATATTTATGTTTCTGGACAGAATTATAACAACAATACAAGCCAAATCCCAAAAGGTCCGGCACAACTGCCTCTGCCCCTTCTGACTCCAAGAGATTGACAATATCGTTATTGGCGGTAGGATGGAATTTTACTAAAATTTCCCCGACTACACCAACCCGTGGTTTTATGGCATCCGTAATTTCCAGATGGTCAAAATCCCGAACAATACTTTTTATATTTTTGCGGAATGTTTTTACATTTCCTTTGACTACATCCCTTTTTACCTGCTCGTTCCAAAAAGCATAGAGCTTGTTGGCAGAACCATAGAACTTTTCATAAGGACGGATACGATACAGCACTCGCATAAACAAATCCCCATAAACCAAAGCCTGTAACGCTGTATGTGCCAGTTTTGGCGAAAGTTTGAAGCCGGGGTTTTTCTCAAGCCCTGACGCATTAATGGAAATCACAGGAATATCAGGCATCCCTGCATTTTTCAATGCTTTTCGGATAAATCCAATGTAGTTTGTAGCACGGCAGCCGCCGCCCGTCTGCGAAATCAGAAGTGCCGTCCGATTCAAATCATATTTGCCGGACAATAATCCGTTCATCATTTGTCCTACCGTAATCAGTGCAGGATAACAGGCATCATTGTTGACATATTTCAGCCCTGTATCGATGGCACTTTTATCCATAGCATCCATAACTTCCAGCTGATAGCCGCCATGACGGAACACTTCCTGTAAAATATCAAAATGAATAGGTGACATTTGCGGGCAAAGAATCGTATAATTTTCCCGCATCTCTTTTGTAAATATCACTCTCTTTAGGGAAGCATCCCCTTTATGTATCTTGACTTTTTTCTCTTTTCTGTCCTCAATAGCTGCAATGAGAGAACGGATTCTGATTCTCGCCGCACCCAGATTGTTAACCTCATCGATTTTCAAAGTCGTATAAATCTTTCCCGCGGCGTTTAGAATATCCTTTACCTCATCAGTCGTCACCGCATCCAAACCACATCCGAAGGAATTTAACTGGACATATTCCAGATTTTTCTGTGTCTTGACAAAGGCAGCCGCTTCATAAAGACGGGAATGGTAGGTCCATTGGTCACGCACCACCATAGGCCGTTCCACATTGCCCAGATGTGCCACGCTATCCTCTGTCAACACCGCAATATTGT
Source organism: uncultured Candidatus Epulonipiscium sp. (assembly GCA_964497675.1). GTDB lineage: Bacteria > Bacillota > Clostridia > Lachnospirales > Anaerotignaceae > CAZCDP01. The sequence continues at coordinate 10,975 of CAZCDP010000009.1, read as the reverse complement.
ACCCTGCAATGAGTTCCGGGATACCATGGTTAATTTCGGGGTCTACATGATAGGGGCGGCCCCCCAAAACAATGCCCGTCATGTTGTGTTCCTTGATATAATTCAGCGTTTCCTCTCCCTTATTGTGCATATCATTTCTGAAATTGCCCCATTCCTTCCAGCCTTCCTCTACAGCCTGTGCTACCTCTTTATGGGTTATACCCAAAGCCTTGAATTCCTGCGCCAACCGTTTTGTCACCGTTTCCCTGTTTCCCAGAGAAAGGAAGGGATTCATAAACCGAATATTCTTCTCCCGCAGCTCCTCCACATTGTTTTTTATATTTTCACAATAGGATGCCACAATGGGGCAGTTATAGTTGTTGTCGGCAGCTGCAAAATCCGGTCTTTCATAAACAATACCCGGATAGAAAATAAAGGTAACACCCTTTTCTATTAGGCTCATAATATGACCATGAACCAGCTTTGCCGGATAACAGACAGACTCACTGGGAATGGATTCAATCCCTTTTTCATATATTTTCTTATTGGAATACGGGGAAAGTTCCACCCGATAACCCAGCTTTGTAAAGAAGGTAACCCAGAAGGGGTAATCCTCCCACATATTCAGCACCCGGGGAATTCCCACAACACCCCGAACTGCCTTCTCCCTTGCTAATGGCTCATAATCAAACAAACGCTGCTTTTTATATTCATAAAGGTTTGGTGCAGGATTTTTGGGTTTTTCCTTACCCAGACCTCTTTCACATCGGTTACCCGTAATAAACCTTCTCCCGCCGGAGAAATGATTGATGGTCAAAAGGCAATGGTTGGTACAGCCTTGGCAGCGTGTCAGTGTGGACTTGATTTCCATGCTATTCATAGCTTCTCTGGATATCAGTGTCGTTTCATATCCCTCCTGATATTTATCTAAAGCAATCAGCCCTGCACCAAAGGCACCCATAATCCCTGCAATATCGGGACGTACTGCATCTCTGCCGCTGATGATTTCAAAGCTTTTCAGCACCGCATCATTGTAAAAGGTACCGCCTTGTACCACAATACTCTTGCCCAATGCCTTGGGGTCGGCAATTTTTATGACCTTCAGCAGTGCGTTTTTGATAACGGAATAGGCTAATCCAGCAGAAATATCCGATACCTCTGCGCCTTCTTTTTGTGCTTGTTTCACCCTCGAGTTCATAAAAACCGTACATCTGGAGCCTAAATCAATAGGTTTTTTTGCAAACAAAGCGATTTTCGCAAAATCCGCCACCGAATAGTTCAAGGACTTTGCAAAGGTTTCGATAAAAGAACCACAGCCTGAGGAGCAAGCCTCGTTAAGTTGTACGCTGTCAATGGCATTATTTTTGATACGGATACATTTCATATCCTGCCCGCCAATGTCCAGTATAAAGTCCACATCAGGCTTGAAAAAGCTAGCCGCTCTGTAATGTGCCACTGTTTCGATATAGCCCAAATCCACCATAAGTGCTTCCTTAATCAGCCCTTCGCCGTAGCCTGTTACACAGGAATTACGTATGTTAACGCCTTTTGGCAAACGGTCATACAGTTCGTTCAAGCTCTTTCTGACCACTTGCAATGGACTTCCTTCGTTTCCACCGTAGAAGGAGTATAAAAGCCCACCGTTTTCAGAAACAAGGGCAACCTTTGTGGTAGTGGAACCGGCATCAATCCCCAAAAAGGCATTGCCTCGGTAAGAGGAAAGCTCCAAGCGTTCCACCTTGTCTTTATCATGTCTGGCGCAAAAAGCATCATAATCCTCTTTCCCTCGAAATAAAGGGTCTAACCGACTGACTTCCATGGTCATCCCTGTGCCATGCTTGATTCGCTGTAGTAATGTTTCAAAATCCAGCACATCGCCATCCTCGTTGGAAAGAGCGGTACCAAAGGCGGCAAACAAATGCGAATTTTCTGGCAATATGGCGGTTTCCTCCGTCAGCTTCAAGGTTTCGATAAACCGCTGACGCAGTTCCGAAAGAAAGTGCAGAGGCCCTCCCAAAAAAGCCACATTTCCACGAATGGGCTTGCCGCAGGCCAAACCGCTGATGGTCTGGTTCACCACTGCCTGAAAAATAGAAGCTGCCAAATTTTCTTTTGCCGCACCCTCATTGATTAATGGCTGAATATCCGTTTTGGCAAATACACCGCAGCGGGAAGCAATGGGATAAATCTCCGTATAGTTTTTCGCAAGCTCATTCAGTCCCATTGCATCTGTCTGCAAAAGACTTGCCATCTGGTCGATAAAGGAGCCTGTGCCGCCGGCGCAGACACCATTCATCCGCTGTTCTATCCCGTTGGTGAAATAAATGATTTTTGCATCTTCTCCACCCAGTTCAATGGCAACATCCGTTTTTGGAGCCGCTGTTTCAATGGCTTTTGCCGTTGCCACTACTTCCTGTATAAATTTAATACGGAGGGTTTTTGCAATGGTTACACCGCCGCTTCCTGTAATCATTGCCATAAACCGCACATCCCCCAGTTTTTCTCTGGCCGCCTGGAGCATTTCCTCCATTGTTTTTTTGATTTCAGAAAAATGTCTTTTATATTGACTAAAAAGGACATGATTCTCTTGATTTGTCACAACCACCTTTACAGTGGTAGAGCCGGTATCAATCCCCATTTTATAAATCTCATTCAGACTGTTCATACACGATAAACCTCCCCAAACGTTTCTTTTATTCCTTAAACCTAAACACTCATCCTGCTTTAATTTCATTCCAGATGCTGTCAAAGGTGATGTCACATTTTTCCTCTGCATCAATGGCACGATCAAGAAGATGCAGGGCGATAATCCCATCTCGCAGGGCTATCATAGTCATTGCATAAATCTCAGTATCCACATTTGGCGCAATCACGCCTTCCTGTTTCCCCTCTTCCAGCAATTCTTTTATGAGCCATTGTCGTTTTCTGGTATATTTACAGTTGAAATCTGCCAGATACGGGTATTTTTTCATCCCCTCGTAAATAAGAAACTGAAAATCCCGAAAATCTATGGTTCCCACATCTGCATAGCTTCTATCTATTGCAATAACAGGAAGTGCCATATAACAATCCCGAAGCTTTTTTTCTATCTTGCCATAATCGCCATCCTTTTTTATTTCTTCTGTCAAAGTATCAATAGGCTTTTTAAAATACGGGCAGATAAATGTTTCGATAATTTCACCGATTAATTCATCCTTGCTTTTAAAATAATGATAAAATCCACCCTTTGTTGCATGGGCCTCTCTTATAATTTCATTGGCGGAAACTTCGGAGAAACCATTCTTTAAAAATAGCTGAAAGGCCGTTTTTAATATCTTATGTTTCATATCCATAAAACCCTCCTTATTTCTGATGGGCCTGTTTCCCGACAAACCAACTAGTCTGTTTTCATCTTCATTATATTCTTCTATTGTGAAAAAACAATGCTTTGACCCGCTAAGATTTTGTTAAAGATTCCAAACCCCCTGCCCCATGCGCCTTGCCATTCGGGGTAAGAAGGCATTTTTATAACAAAGGAAGGGAAAACCTATAGGCTCCCCCTGCTTCAGATTTCGGTCCGGTTTTTCTATTTCAAAATCTCCAACCATTCAAAATATCAAATTTTTCCCATATTATTTTTCTGCAAAAAAAAAGGGCAAAGACTTTGTCTTCACCCTATTGTGACGGCTCAGTCCAGAGGTCTTATTCCTCCGCGACGGCCATTTCTTCAATTTTATCAATTTCATGAGCAATGATATGATTCTGTGTTCTGACACAGACCAAATCAATCTTGTTCTTTCCGATTAGTTCTCCTTCTATAACCTTTTTCTGCATTGTGATAATTTTTACCTTCATACCTCGGTGAAATACCTGCCCCCGAAAATAAATCGTATCAATCGGAAATAATTCCTTACACTTCGCCATAACCGCCGCCAAATCCATCAACTTATAATCCATAGATAATTGTTCCCTATTTTTTAAAACCCCACGCCCCTTTTTGATCCTGAGAATCAGCATGGTAACCAGATAGGCTGAAACAGCCGCAAATAAAATGTCATATCCCGATAAAACCCCGAAAAATTTTCCCATCATTTTCTCTCCCTTCTTTCAAGACGTGAATGCTTTCTTTTATTATACTACAATCCAGTCTAAAATTCCACTTTCTGTCTTTATAAAGATACGATATAAAATCGTATTTTTAAATTTCTTCTACAACAGTTATTGTATGAAGGCCGGCATCTTTACATCCCACAAAAGAGATGCCTTTTCCCCGATAAAAAGCCATTTTTTGCAGCAACTCCTCTGTAATAAGTTCTCCCGGAACCAGCATAGGCGCTCCCGGTGGATAGGGTATGATAAACTCACCGCATACCCTCCCCGGACTTTTTGCCACAGGAATTACTTCTTTTGCCGCAAAAAAAGCCTTCCGAGGCAGAATGCTTGCTTTCGGCAAATCGTATCCGACAGAAAAGGCTTTTTCCTTTTTCGGGAGTTCCTTTGCCAGCTTTTTGTCGATTTCTTTCATAGCCTCTGTCAGCCGCTGAAAGCCTTCGGCGTCATCAGCAGGGCTGGTCATGGCGATGATGTGTCCCATGCCCCAAAGCTCCGCTTGGATACCGTATCCATCCAAAAGCATCCGTCCCAGTTCTGTCCCATAAAAATTGCCCCGTTCTAAGAAAAAGTCCAGCTTGCCCAAATCCATATCATGGATAGCCGCCTGTCCGCAGACTTCTTTTCCCAAAAGGGTCATGGCCTTCAACTGTTTCATTTCTTCCCGAAATTCCGTCAATCGCGCCACATACAAGGAAAATTCCCCATTCCCCCGACTGTCAAGCCATTGACGGCAAAAGTCCATACTCGACAAAAATAAATAGGACGGACTGGATGTCTGCACCATAGCCAAGGCCTGCCGCAGTCTATCCCGATTCGCCCCTTTCCCCTGCACATGAAGCACAGCAGTCTGTGTCAGGGAGGGCAATGTTTTATGAAGACTTTGGATGACCAAATCGGCCCCCGACTCCAATGCTGTTTTGGGAAAAGCAGGATGGAACCTCATGTGGGCACCATGGGCCTCGTCTATAATGAGAAGCATTCCCATTTCGTGAACAATTTTTGCAATAGTCATCACATCTGAGGTAAAGCCCTCATAGGTTGGGCTGGTTAGTACTACAGCCTTTGCCTTTGGGTACGACTGTACCATCTTTTTCAGCTTTGCTCCGTCCACTCCGCCAAAAACACCCCGTTCCCTCAAAAGCTCCGGCATAAAATAAATGGGTTTCGCCCCCGAAAGCACCAATGCACTGTAAACACTGCGGTGACAATTCCTTGCTACAAGGAGTTCCTCCCCATCACCACAAACCGAAAGGATGGAAGCCAAAATCCCCCCCGTAGAACCATTTACCATAAAAAAGCTTTCTTCC
>CAZCDP010000009.1:0-5587 GCA_964497675.1 uncultured Candidatus Epulonipiscium sp. | reverse complement strand
AATCTCTCTTATGCATCCGCAGGCGTTGTGAAGATTATCAAAGCCTTCAATCTCCGTAATATCCATAGACGAAATTTCAGAAAAAGCCCCTGCTCTGCCCCCTTTATGCCCGGGCATATGAAAGGGATACTGCCCCCTTTTTGTATATTCCCTTAACTTGTCATAAATAGGTGCCGCCATTATTTTTCCTCTTTCCCTAACTGCGTTTTCTTTATTCCACTGTGACTACTTCATATTCATGACCGCAAGCGGGCAATATTTTTTCCAGCAAGTCCTTGGTTTTGATGACTACCGTTGCCGTATTCACACAAGGGTGCATACTTACTTTTTCCATATTCAACACATCGCTGTCAATTAAAAATTTCACATTCATTCCTTTGTCGTTTAAAAGCCCCAAAGGGCTGACTGCACCGGGACGGATATTCAGATATTCCCACATATGCTCATCATCCGCAAAGGTCATACGGGGAACGCCCACCTGTTTGGATACCCTGCCCGTATTGAATTTTTTGTTTCCATCCATAAAAAGCAAATAAAACTCTGTATGGTGACGGGTGCTTAAAAAAAGATTTTTACAGATTGTAAAGCCGATTTTTTTGTCCAATTCCGCCGCCGCTTCAATCGTGAATAATGGCTCATGCTCATATTTATCATACGCAATCCCCAGTTTTTCCAATGCCTCATACGTTCTTTGTTCTACGTTTTCCATGATATACTCCTTATTTCTTATCTCTTTTTTTATCTTTTTTCTTATTCTTTTTCCTTCAAAAGACAGGCATAAATCTCCCGCTTGGAAACGCCCCTGTCCTTTGCCACCTGTTTCATAGCTTCTTTTTCCGTCATCCCACGGGAAGTATACTGTGCCATATGTTCCCCTAATGGTAGGTTTTCAAAGCCTTCTCTTTCCTCCTGCCGCTGCTGCTCCAAGGAAAGCCCTTCCACCACCAGAACAAATTCTCCCTTGGGTGGGTTTTCTTTATAAAATTCCAGATGTCCGCCTAAGGTGTCTTGGCGAACTTCTTCAAATTTTTTGGTCAGCTCCCGAATACAGGCAGTTTTTCTGTCCTCGCCTAGGGTATCCCTTAACTCTTTTAGAGTATCCGTCAGCCGATGAGGTGCTTCATAAAAAATGAGTGTTCTATGCTCCCGTTCTACCGTCTGTAAAATAGCCCTCCGTTCTTTTTTATCCGACGGTAAAAAACCCTCAAATACAAAACGTCTGGTATCCATCCCCGAAAGCACCAAGGCTACAACAGCGGCGGATGCTCCGGGCGCTACGGTAACAGGAATCTCTTGCTCATAGCATAGCTTTACCAAGTCGGCACCGGGGTCAGAAATTCCGGGCATCCCAGCATCCGTCACAAGGGCGATATTTTGGCCTGCCTTTAATTTTTCTACAAGAACCATGCCTTTGGATTGTTTGTTATGCTCATGATAGCTGGTCATGGGAGTAGTCAATGCAAAATGGTTCATAATTTTCAGTGTATGGCGTGTGTCCTCGGCGGCAATCAAATCTACTGTTTCCAGCAGCTTCAGTACCCGCAAGGTAATGTCATCCAGATTTCCAATGGGCGTCGCACACAAATATAATGTTCCGGACATAGTCATTCTCCTTTATTATTCTCCGAGGCAATGCCCCAAATTCCGTCTGCTTAGCTGTAGGAATCCATGGTTGCCCTTTCTTTGCAAGAGAAATAAGCAACGCTTGTTTGGAAGTCATCCCACTCTCTTGTCATCCATAATAAATCTCTTGGATTTCTTTTGTGTATCTGCCGTCCTCACCATAAATAATCAGGGGCGGCTCCACTTTTACCATGGGACGTCCGCTTCGTACCGCTTCGATGAGCACCATATTCGGCTCCTTCCCCACATAGGAATGGACAAACCGCATTCGTTTCGGCTCCAGTCTATACTGGCGTAATGTTACCATAATATCCGTCAGCCGATGGGGGCGGTGTATCATATAAAACCTGCCGCCTGTTTTCAGCATTTTGGCGGCACCCCGTACCACATCTTCCAGACTGCACAATATCTCATGGCGGGCAATGGCCTTGGGGCTGTAATCGTTTTTCAGCCCACCACCCTCATTCATATAGGGCGGATTGGAGGTGACCACATCAAAGGTAGATGGCAAATAGTATTCCGTCACCGTTTTAATATCTCCTTCGTCTATGGTAATCTTATCCCCCAAACCGTTGAGCCGCACACTGCGCCTTGCCATCTCTGCACTTTCCGACTGGATTTCCAGCCCCGTAAAATGACTGCCCTGGGTTTTTGCTTCCAACAAAATGGGGATGACTCCTGTGCCTGTTCCCAAATCCAGAACTCTCTCCCCTTTTTTTACTTCGGCAAAGCCGGACAAAAGCACTGCATCTACACCAAAACAAAACCTCTTGGGATCCTGTATGATGAGATAGCCCTTGCGGTGCAAATCGTCCACACGCTCGTGTTCTTTGATTTCCAAATTATTCTTCATGCCTTCCTTCCATCTCCACAGCCTGTTTTTTGTATTTCTTGCTCTTTATGACCTTAATTTCATCCACAGCATAAAAATTGATGATTGGGGGGTCATTTTCCTTTTTCCGTACCGCAGCTTTTACCAACTGCATCAATACATTGGTAGATAAAATTTCACCATTCCCATCGGGTGTGCTGATAATATCTCCTACATTAGGTAATTTTCGATTCAGCTCCTCGTAAATGTCCTCCTCATATTTCAGGCAGCACATCAGTCTGCCGCAGATTCCCGAAATTTTTGTTGGGTTCAGAGAAAGATTCTGCTCCTTTGCCATTTTAATGGATACAGGCTGAAAATCTCCTAAAAAAGTTGCACAACATAACGCTCTGCCGCAAATTCCAATGCCATTTAGCATTTTTGCTTCATCCCGTACGCCAATCTGACGCAATTCAATACGCATACGGAAAATAGATGCCAGTTCCTTTACCAACTCTCGAAAATCCACTCTGCCATCGGATGTGAAATAAAAAATCAGTTTATTGTGGTCAAAGGTGATTTCCACATCAATCAATTTCATATCCAATCCGTGTTGAGCGATTTTTTCCAAACAGATACCAAAGGCTTCTTTTTCTCGCAGCTGATTGGCTTCCTCCCTTTGGGCATCCTCCTCCGTAGCCACACGGATTACCTTTTTCAAAGGTGATATAATATTTTCTTCGGGTACCAAAGTATTTTCTTTTATGACAAGACCATATTCAACGCCCCTTGCGGTTTCCACAATGGCATATTTCCCCTTTTCTATCTTTTCTCCATCGGGGTCAAAATAATAGATTTTTCCTGCTCTTTTAAATCGAATACCAACTACTTCAATCATCTATCTTAACTCTCCTTTAGCTTTATAAGCATTATTTCCATGGTCAACTGAAAATTGGCGTTTTGCGCCAACTGCCTTTTGGACTGCCAAACAGCTTCCAGTTTTTTTGTCAGACCCTCGTAGGTTTCCTGTGCCGCCTGTCTAAAAATCAAATCTTTTCTGTCCTTTTGTATCACGTACTTTTCTTCTCCCAGCTTTTTGGCCGCCAAAACATCACGATACCAAAGATATATCATATCCAAAAAAGGCAGCTTGTCCTTATAGATTTCCAATTCCTTTCCCATTGCCATAACAGCGACCATGTCTTTTTTTTCGATGGACGAAAGCTTTTCCAAAATATCCTCACGCATATTTGCAAACTCACCGGAATCAGACATTTCTATGGCTTGTCCGATACTGCCCTGTGCATATTCTGCAATTACCCCAGCTGACTCTTTTTGTGTCAACCCTCGTTCTAAAAGATATTCCTCCACCGTTTTGTTCGGCAAGGCTCGTAGCTTCAGCACCACGCAACGGGATAATATCGTAGGCAAAAAACCATCCAGATTCTTTGCCAAAAGGAGGAACACTGCATAAGACGGCGGTTCCTCCAGTGTTTTCAACAATGCATTCTGTGCCGCCACAGTCATTTCATCGGCTTTGTCCACAATAAATATTTTATATGGATATTTATATTGCTTTACTTCAACATTTCTGATGATCTGTTCCCGAATATCATCTACGCCCAAAGCTTTTGTTTTTTGGGGCGTTACATAAAACACATCGGGGTGGTTATTGGAATCAAAGGCATGGCAGCTTGTGCAATGTCCGCAAGGCTCTATCCCTTTTTTTTCGCATTGCAATGTTTTGGCAAAGGTCTTTCCCAACTGTTTTTTCCCCATACCTGCACCACCGTTTATGATGTAGGCATGAGAAATTCTACCTGATTCTACGGCGCTTTGTAGGTTTTCCTTGACCTGCTTGCAACCCTTTATTTCTTCAAATGTATACAAAACACGCCGCCCCCTTCCTCCGATTACCAAGGCTTCAAGGCTCAGAATTTATGGAACTGCTCCGCATCCAGTACAAAAACAGTGGCTCCCCCCACCTTTACCTCAATAGGCTTTGGAATAAAACCATGCATGGCACCGCAAGGAGAAGGCAATGTGGTAAACTGCGTTCTCGTTTTACAGTTTTCTTCCAAAATCTCCAATACCTCTTTTACCATTTCTTGTTCCACACCTGTCATGATAGTGGTATTTCCTGCTCGTAAAAAACCGCCTTTTGTAGCCAATCTGGTAACCTGAAAATTGTGTTCGTTTAAATGACTGATTACGTTTGCCGCATCCTCATCCTGAATAATGGCAATGATAAGCTTCATGAAAACTCCTCCTTCTTTTCCTGTAATAACCCATCGATTTCTATTTTAATCTGTAAAAAGACATCCTCCGCCCTTTGGTCGGCATCAATCCGTCGAATTCGTTTTGGATACTTCCGGCATAACACTTGATACCCTTCATAGACTCTCTGATGGAACTCCATTTTTTCCTGTTCCAGTCTGTCTAGTATATGATGTTCCTCCCGTTTTTTACGGGCTATTCCTTTTTCCGGTGAAAGATCCAGATAAATGGTCAAGTCTGGCATCACACCGCCCGTAGCCTCCCGATTTACAGCCTCTACCCGTTCCATCCCTAATTTTCTGCCAAACCCTTGATAGGCAACAGTAGAATCCGCAAAACGGTCACAAAGGACAATTTTCCCAGACGCAATGGCAGGCAATATTTTTTCCTGTAAATGCTGGGCTCTGGCCGCACCATAAAGAAGGATTTCCGCTCGGTCACAAAGGGCAGTATTTTTTTCATCCAACAACAGATTTCTGATTTTTTCGCCAATGGGGGTACCCCCCGGTTCTCTGGTTAATACAACAGAAAAACCCCTGTTTTCCAGATAGGTTACTATTTTTTCGATTTGTGTGGTTTTCCCTGCCCCATCTGTACCTTCGATTGAAATAAAATACCCCTTCATGCTCCACCTCTGCCAAATTCTATTTTCCTGATACTATATTATATCACAAGACACCGAAAATGTGGGAAAATTTTAGCCACCTCTCTTCTTTTCCAGTTTTTTTCATACAAAAAAGCTGCCAAAGGCAGACGTCTGAAATACATGATATTCCCTCATATTTCGTAAAAAGGAGGGAATACAACGGGGTTTGTTTCTCAAAATCATAACCACGCCTAAAAGACGTGGTTTGCACTAGCCCTATAAGGGCTTAT